>NZ_JAYGHE010000003.1:44218-196406 GCF_034931145.1 Nostoc sp. UHCC 0252
GAGGATGAGGGAGACAAGGGGACAAAGACAATAACCGATGCCCAATGACAAATGACAAATGACAAATGACAAATGACAAATAACTAATGACTAATTGGTGTGAGGAGTCGATTATGAAGTATATTCCATATTTGGTTTCAGTTTTGGGGGCTAGCTTGGTCTTGAGTCTGGCGACTACTAAACCAGCACAAGCTCAAGTAGCTTATGGCAGTTATATAGGTATAGGCCCCACTGTTGGTTTTACTGACGGTATCCAATTTGGGGGAGTAATAGCTGGGCGCTACAAGCTTTTGGAAGCACCGCTTTCACTGCGGGCCCAAGTGTTAATTGGTAGTAATACGGCAATTGTACCAACGGTTTCTTACGATTTTCCCCTTAACTGGCAAGCTGATGCGTACCTGGGTGCTGGGTTAGTGTTGGCTGGTGGTGGTGGATCTTCTCCTGTGGGCGATAAAATCAGTTTTGCTTTACAACCGGGTATTGATTATATGATCCCAAATAGCAATACTGTGCTTTTTGGCAATGCCATCATTGCTTTTGATGCCTACCGTGATAGCGGTGGTACAGCTATCTCTGTACAAGGTGGTGTTGGTTTGAGATTTTAATGGGCACGCTATCTCTAAGAAGCGTTAAACTTCATTGCAAATTAAGAAGTTAGTCCAAGCAACATGATAATTTTTTGTCATGAAGAGAAACAGAATAGGATTAACACAGGAGAACACAGTGGCAATGGAATCAAATTTATTAACAGATGCGGGCGCAGATGAAGTGAATCAAGATTTCAGTGAATATGTCGCCAACCTGCAACTTCACATGACTCTGCAAGCTCGCAATCTTGTTCCATCCCTGAAACAAACACTGGTAGATAGTCGCCAGCAATTACTCCATCAAACCCAAGCCCACTTTGAAAAGCTAGTTTCTCGACAAGGGCTGTAAATATATACAAATTTTAATCAAAATTCCAATAAAATAAAGGCAGATGTTGTTGAGTTAATGCCAATGGTATGCTCATAATGTCTGCTTTTTCTGCTTTTTTTAAGTATTGAGTGACTAAAATCACCCTTTTGGCGCAATAGTAAAGGGCAAAAAGCAGTTAATATTATTGCAGCAGTTCCTTTAAAGAGCAGTTAGTTAAGGCTAAATAGCGGCTCGAATAAAAATGACTTCATTACTTCCCAGAAACCTCAGCGTTGTTATTCGACCAGTCCAATACCGGGATCTGGACGGAATTGAGCGCATAACTCAAGAGTCATTCGCAGCCCTTACTCCCCAAGGAGCAGGTTTTGCCATCAGCCAGATGCTCATGCTGCGTCGCTGGTATGGATTACTCAAGTTTTTGAGTTGGTTCCCTAACCCGCTTCAGTATCGCCTCTGTGCTTATGTCGCAGAGCAAGGGCGGATGCTTCTAGGAATGATTCAAGTGTCACCCTTTAACCGGACACGCAGCACTTGGCGCATCGATCAAGTGTTGTTAGAGCGTGGTATCGATAAACAAGGAACCGGTTCGCAACTTTTGCGCCATTGCTTTGAATCCATTTTGGAAGCTCGGACTTGGCTACTAGAAGTTAACATCAACGATATTGAGGCGCTGGCACTATATCGACAAAATGGATTCCAACGTCTGGCAGAAATGACATACTGGGAAATTGGGCCAGAATTACTCGCTGAATTGGCACAAGCAGAGCCAGATTTACCCAACCTTTTGCCAGTGAGTAATGCTGATGCTCAGTTGCTATATCAACTAGATACGGCATCTATGCCACCCCTGGTACGTCAGGTTTTTGACAGAAATACCCGCGACTTTAAAACCAGCTTGTTTGGCGCTTTAACTGATGCTGTGAAGCAATGGTTGACTAAAACAGAAGTAGTCAGTGGTTACGTATTTGAACCACAACGCAAAGCTGCGATCGGCTATTTTCAGGTGCAACTTGACCGAAAGGGCGAAGTTCCCCACGCGGCAACGTTGACGGTTCATCCTGCTTACACTTGGCTTTATCCAGAATTGTTATCTCAACTGGCTCGGATTGCCCAAGATTTTCCGCAGCAAGGTTTACAACTAGCTTCCTCTGACTATCAGGCAGAGCGAGAAGAGTATTTAGAGCGAATTGGAGCAAAACGGATAGAACATACATTAGTGATGTCTCGTTCTGTGTGGCACAAGTTACGGGAGTCTAAATTTGTCTCCCTAGAAGGTATTCAGTGGACTGATATGCTGCAAGGTTTACAACCAGCACGTAAACCTATACCAGGTGGAATGTCATGGATACAACCAGGAAAGCTGCCATCCTCAGATAAACCACTGCCAATCAAGTCAGAACCGATTAACTTTCCGGTAAAAAACCCTAGTACAGAAGCATCGCCGATTACGGAATCAGTAGATGCAGAGCAGGAGAATCAGTGATATCCCAGGAGCAGCCAAAACCGTTTATTTCAGCGTTGGGGCTAGATTTTGGTCGCAAGCGGATTGGTGTGGCTGGGTGCGATCGCACAGGTTTAATTGCCACTGGGATCACCACAATTGAGCGCACATCTTTTGAGGAGGATGTTGAGCAAATCCGGCAAATAGTTAATGAACGCGAGGTGCAAATCCTAGTTATGGGCTTACCTTATTCAATGGATGGCTCAATAGGATTTCAGGCGCGTCAAGTTCAAAAATTTACTACAAGACTTACTAAAGCGCTGAAACTGCCTGTGGAATATGTGGATGAGCGATTAACTTCATTTCAAGCAGAGCAACTGCTGATAGCTGAGAACCGCTCCCCGTCACGCCATAAAGGTTTGATTGACCGGAAGGCAGCCGCTCTAATCTTGCAACAATGGCTGGATGTTAAGCGTGCTAGTTCCCGTAGTTCAGTTACGGCTATTGAATATTGATACCTTTTAACATGATATTCTGAAAACGGTTAACCAGCAGTTGTATCTACGTGTAAAACTATTTCGTTGACACAATATGTCATTAAATAGTTAAGCGATTTCCAAACTTGCTGATATTTATTAAATTTTTACATTTCGGCTATGTTTTCCCCTCCATTTCCTGAAGAAAATGATAATGCTCATGCGGGTTCCATCACTTTAACCGATGATAAAGGGCGATCGCTCGACTGTTATGTAGAGCATTCCCTTGAGGTAGATGGACAAGAATACGTTTTACTTCTTCCTGTAGACTCACCTGTAGAGATTTTTTCTTGGGAAGGTGACGATGAGGAAGAAGAAGCAGTTCTGGTAGAAGACGACAACATCATTGAGCAAATTTTTGCCACTGCTCAAGCTGTACTATCTGAGCAGAATCTGGTATTGAAAAACACAGCTTATGCTTTGACGGTTGCAGGTGATTTACCGCCAGTTGAAGAATCAGAACTCTTCACCTTAGAAATTGAAGATGAAGAGGCAGATTTAGATCCAGAGCAATTACAGCTACTTGCTAGCTTCTATGATGAAGATCAGGAGTATGCAATTTATACACCCCTCGATCCTCTGTTGTTTTTTGCACGGATAACGAAAACAGGTGAACCTGAATTACTTTCTCCAGAAGAGTTTCGCCAAGTGCAACCTCTGTTAGAGGAACATCTTTTTAATGAAGTAGAATAAAATTCAAAATTCAAAATGTTACATTTTCATTTTGAATTTTCATTTTAATCAAAATTTACTTAAACCTTTTGCCATATCCTGTTAAATGTGGAATCAGTGAAACATTGATATCAAAACTGGGATAATTGGTGTTGTTTAAGAGCCTAAAAAAAGCATAGAATTTTGCAGTGTTGGCTGCGATCGTCCGACTCAGGGCTGCTGCTCAAAAAAGCAGTAATTCTTACTGTCTCCAAATTGAGCGTTAGCCTTTGAAAATGATGTCGTACAGTGATAGCAGAATCTCCACCACAATCAAAATCACCACATACCACTCTACTCGCTGGCTACTGCTATGCTGCATGAACTCTAGCACTGTTTGGGCAGTTTGGGTAATTAGCTCTAGTTTACGTTCCAGAGCATTGTGACGCTCACGGATTTCGTATTCATCTTCCAAGCGAAGATATAAGTTTTCTAGCTGTGGGGATTCCCAAAGCAATTCCGGCTTATCAATAATCTCTACTCGACCCACAATTTTATGTTGAACTAACAGTGTAGTCCCAAGTTGACGCAGTAATTCCCTACTTTGCTTTCTTCCTCTGTTTTCACGCTGGAGACTAGCTGCAAATGGTTCTATTTGATCGAATACACTTGCTAAACTAGTTTCATAATGAGACAACACAACGCTTTTAGCGAGGATATCAGCCACTATTTGCAAGCGTTCTACACTAAATTCATGTAACAAAATTTTTCCTTCTTTAACTCTCTCACTTTCTGCAATGTTGAGATGAACTTCTACCTCTTCTGTTTCCGGCTCGGCAAAAGAGTCACTAACTTGAGAGGATAGTTTGGTCAAGAAGTCTACCTTTTGTGCAGGCTGAAGATTAAACAGAACGACTGCACCATAGTCCAGCAGTACCGCACAGCCGTGTTCACCGACTGTAACCATTACTGGCATAGTCGCCAAGCAAATGTAATTCTCCAAAGTCTTTAAGTTAATATCTTCACCAAGAAATAGGGCCTGCGCTCTAAATCTATCTCTGTCATTAAAAAGGAGTTTTTGCATTGTCGCTCTATACTATATTCTGTCTGCTGATCTCCGAGAGTAGCATTGAAGAAGGAGTCAGAAGTCAGAAGTCAGAATTATATTCGATAAATTTATTTTAATCTTTTTCCTGAATACTAACACATTTTGGCTATTTATAGAAATTCTATCTTAATATTAAATATTGCTATTTTCCCGTTTCCAACATAACGAATCTCAAGCGCTGCTAGGTTAATAACGAATTGACATTTAACGGTAATGTTGGCAGTAAAGCTGTTTAATAAACAGGTAGTAAATGAAATTATGAAAATTTATGATCCAGTGGAAAAGGGGAATTTTTGTAAGTTTTTGAAATTGAATTTTAATAATTATAGTACTCCTATTTGATTGTTGAACAAAATTCCGTACCTTTTATTCCTTCTTCCCTGTTCACTGACTACGCAAGTAATTTAAAAAATCAAATCGGATTGCTATATTACATCCAACAGATAGATAAAATTTTAGGTATTTTATCTCAAAATGTTCAGGGAGATATTCCAAGATGGAGTTAGACTAACTAAACTATATTGGGTTATGCTCATTTGTCTGAGCTATTTAAATTTGACTGGTGACTATGGCCTGGAACAACCTTTTGCAACCTGACTTGATTTTAGAAGGTTCCGTGTTGAATCTAACACCAGATATTATCCAAAAATACGGGCTTAAGGGGCTGGTGTTGGATGTAGACGAAACCTTAGTACCCTTTACAGTCGGGATGGCTTCCCCAGAACTACGAGAGTGGGTGGAGCAAATTCGCACCTGTACTGCATTGTGTTTGGTGAGTAACAACTTGAGTGAAGCGCGAATTGGTGGAATTGCGCGATCGCTCAACTTGCCTTACTATTTGGGTGCAGCCAAGCCTTCCCGACGTAAAATTAGGGCAGCAGTCAGGGCAATGGATTTACCAGTACATCAAGTGGGAATGGTAGGCGATCGCTTATTTACCGATGTCATAGCAGGTAATCGCCTGGGGATGTTTACCATTTTAGTTGAACCGATTGTCCATGCAGACGCAGCCCTGCGCTCTCATCCCGTCCGCAACTTTGAAGTTTGGATATCTGAAATCTTAGGAGCCTCTATTACCCCTAAGAAAAGTAAGATTCATAAAAGTTAAGAAATCGTCAGGAAAGTAAATCTAAAGAAATGCTTAAGGAATCTTACTGGAAGCAAGAAATCGGGGATCATAAGTATTAATAACATGGGGTCAGCCAAAAAAGACCCTAACTCATACTAAGTAAATATACTCCCGTAAAGCGTCAACCTTCACTATAGAGGGATTGGCGCTTTACAATTTCTTTAGTCATTTGTCCTTTGTCATTTGTCCGTTGTCATTCGTTAGTTACTAATGACCGATGACTAATGACCAATGACTATTGACCAATGACTAATGACCAATGACTAATGACTAAAACAATTGTTGTCAAAATCGGTACTTCTAGCCTTACTCAACCAGAAACGGGACAATTAGCACTTTCTACCATCGCTACCTTGGCGGAGACACTTTGCCATTTGAGAAGCCAGGGACACCGGGTAATTTTGGTTTCTTCTGGCGCTGTGGGCGTGGGTTGTGCGCGGTTGGGCTTAACTGAACGTCCGAAAGCGATCGCACTAAAACAAGCTGTAGCAGCAGTTGGACAAGGTAGGTTAATCCGTATCTACGATGATTTTTTTACTACACTGCAACAAGCGATCGCTCAAGTATTACTTACTCGTAGTGACTTAGTACAGCGCAGCCGTTATCTCAACGCCTACAATACTTTTCAGGAATTACTGGGACTGGGAGTGATCCCCATAGTTAATGAAAATGATACCGTAGCAATAGACGAACTTAAATTTGGTGATAATGATACCCTTTCGGCATTGGTCGCCAGCTTAGTAGAAGCAGATTGGCTATTTTTGCTTACCGATGTCGATAGACTATACTCAGCCGATCCCCGTTCCGTGCCAGATGCGCGACCGATCGCTTTAGTTAGTAGCATTAAAGAATTAGCTCAATTACAAATAGGTTCCCAAGGTTCTCGGTGGGGTACTGGTGGAATGGTGACAAAGATTTCGGCGGCCAGAATTGCGATCGCGGCGGGAGTGCGGACTGTAATTACTCAAGGGCGATTTCCCCAGAATATAGAAAAAATTATCCAAGGTGAACTGATTGGGACGCATTTTGAACCCCAACCTGAACCAACTTCGGCGCGTAAACGTTGGATAGCTTACGGACTTTTACCTGCGGGTAAATTGTATTTAGATGAAGGTGCGATCGCGGCAATCTCTCTAGGCGGAAAATCGTTATTAGCTGCTGGAATTAAGCTAGTAGAAGGAGAATTTGACACGCAAGATGCAGTGCAATTGTGTGACAGCAACGGTAACGAAATTGCTAGAGGACTTGTAAATTACAACAGCAATGATCTACAAAAGATTCGCGGCTGTCATTCACGAGAAATTCCCACAATTTTAGGATATGCGGGTGTGGAAACAGTCATTCATCGGGATAATTTGGTTTTGATTTAGGATGGAAATAAGATAAATTTCGTAAGTACTAACTGCGAGAGTGAAAAATATTATGACTCAAACGTTAGAAAATGCTGTTAACTTCCCAGAAGAACAACACTTCTTCAAACGTGGATTAAGTTGGGAACAGTTTAAAGCAATTCAAGCTAGCTTTGAAAATATACCAGGGGTGCGGTTGTTTTATTGTGAGGGAATTTTAGAAATTGTGAGTATTAGCAAGCCTCATGAGGCAATTAAATGTTTAATTGGTTTGCTCTTGGGGCAGTATTTTGTGGAACAGGGCATTGAATTTTTTCCCAGTGGGAGTTTTAGCCAGGTTATTCCTGAGATAGTAGAATATCAAGCAGATTTATCTTATTGCTTTGGAACGGACAAACCTGTACCAGATTTGTGCATTGAAGTAGTGATTACTAGCGGTAGTCCCATCAAGTTACAGAAGTACAAATTAATGGGAGTTCCAGAAGTTTGGTTTTGGGAAGACGGCACAGTTGAAGTCTACTGCTTACGGGAACAAGAATATGAGAAAGTTGTTAAAAGTGAGCTATTAGCAGAATTAGATTTATCCCTGCTCAATCGTTGTCTTTTGTTATCGTCTCCTTTGGAAGCTATTAGAGAGTTTCGCCAGGGTATTCAGCAGAAATAGTAGCTTGAAATAAGAAAAAATATTTTAACGAACAGAATTCAGGAGTCAGGAGCCAGAATTCAGAATTGAATTCTGTGCGAGTGGCGGATGAATAAACGGCGTTTTTGCTCCCCCACTAAATCGGAGATTTAGTGGTGCAAGAATCGAGTGGTGGGTCTGAATCCCCCACTCATTCATTCTGACTCCTGAATTCTGACTTCTGAATTCTTCTTCAATATCGCTCAGAATGTTAATTTCTACACGAGACTCATAAATCGCAGCAGGTTTTGTGTATTCTAGCAGTGAGTAAATGAGCGATCGCATAATTTCCAAGCCAGTACTAGCATTTGTTTACTAACGCTGCTGCTAGTTTAGTTTCGCCAAAATCGAGAGTTAAAATTAATGTCATAGTTTTTTCTGCTTCTTATACATCATTATCATACGTAGTTTCATTCTCAAGAAAGATGTTTGAAAGCAAAATAAATTCAACACTAAAGAAAACTACGTTATTTAGCAACTTATGACTACCGAGCAACCAAAACCACTAATTGATTTGTCTCACGCCAAAGAACCTCCTCGCTCTATCAATCTCGATCAGGGTAATGAGGCGGCTCCCCTTGAGCCGGAAGAAGTTAGCGGACAGATCGAGGATGATCCCATTAAGAATGCTTTTGAAGGCGAAGAGGGAAGCCCAGAGCATGTAGGTGATTTTGCTAACACTCCCGTTGCAAGCAGCTTGCAATTGGACTTATAAATATTATTGCTTTACTCACCTGTTCTTAATTCAAGTACCCCATCAATAAATTGTTGCAATCGTTCATAATGCGAACCTTTCCAATAAATGCGATCGCAGTCTTGGCAACGCTGGAATACATCAATCTGCGATCGCACCTTTTCTGGTACTTGTTCAATAATGGATTGTTTATCTACAGATTCTAATAATCCATTGCACCGCAAACACCGTTTAAATGGTGCAATCAATTTAAATAAGTCGAAGCGGTGCAGTACTTCTACGATTTGTTGTTGAGGGTTAGTATTTCTAACATAATACCCATGCGTTACCAAACTACGCATTAATAGACCCTTATCACGAGTCAACAGAATCCGCCCTTGACTAGAGGATATTTGGGCTAATTTCTCATCCTCGTAGTCATTGCGGTATAAAGTATCAAAACCTAAAAGTCGTAGAGATGTCGCAAGCTTCCCCAAATGGATATCTACAACAAAACGAATAGTACTAAGCGGTGTTGGCAAAACAGAAATGCTTGGTATAATAACATCCCTAGCTGAAATTGGATAAACGTTGATAGTATCGCCATCCGAAACTATGTAAGAAAAATTTACATATTCACCATTAACATTTATAAAATCAATTTCTGGATGAGGGACACCTAATGACTCGATCATGTCCTTAATTGAGGCTTTCTCCTCAAAAAAATGAGGGATTTTCACCTGCTTGTGATGCCGTGGTAAAAAATGATTCAATTCTGCATGGAAGTAGAAATATGCGATCGCCATAGACACAGATATTCGGATTACCCTACTGGCAACAATTTGTCACAATTGCGAAATTTTATCTATTGTATTGAAAGAATCAATGCTTCCTCAAGGGAGCTATCTCCACTATAAAATGCCCATTTACCTTGATTTAGTCAACTATCCAGAGGCAACAAACGAGGATAAAATTACAAAGATTCTCAAATACTTGCATTTATTATTGAGTTCAGTTACAGTCAAAGTAGAGGAATATAATCAAACCCTGACATACGTTTCAGGAAGTTAGATTAAATAAAAGGGTAAATAACAGGTTCGTTAATGTTGATGTCAGTGACGCAGGCAATAATTAGTCACTAACTTTGAACATTAAGTTTTAGTGCATAAAATACAGAACATTAAAGCATTTATCCCTAGTTTAATTGTTTTTATTTTTCCAGTTTAATTGAGAATAATTTGCAATATGTATAAATGGATAGAGCAAAAAGACTTATAAACTTGTATTGACTGCTTCCACATCTATCTTTAGGAATATGTTTCTTACAAGAAAAACAAAAAATTATATTTTTATATGTAAAAACAGGATGGGTAACTAGCTATGTAAATCACTTCACCAAAACTTTAAATAAGTATCTTGCTGCTAGCAATATTTTAAATTGTAGTATCAGCTACATTGATATTATCAGCAAGTTAACCCTTAGTAACTTTCAAAGTAGCTTTGTGCCTATATATAAGGGTTAATATATTTGATTTTACCAAAGAAAGCAAGTTCAGAAAAGTTGAGTTTCAGCAAATGAAAATTTATAAAATACCAAATAACAATAAAACTAGATACAAAATTAACGTCGCTCATACGGAAAAATCTATCTTGACACTATTTATCTTTATTGTGGAGAATTTATTAACCGGAAATACCTCGATCAATAATGATGTTATAAAGTGGCTACCTAGTTTTAACTGGGAAATGAATATTGTTCTTTTTTATCTCCTTTAGCCAAGGATATTGTAGCTAAGAACACAAATGTATTTTGTAATACCTTTTGTCCAAAAAATACGCTAATGAGTACAGCGAGATGAATACTTTTTTTTGTTCTGATGAGTCACGGCAAGTAGGAGAAGATGTTATTGGTAGCGCCACTAATTATCAAACTTATATTTTAGTTGAGTGTCCTTTACCTTGGACATCAGAAGCCTTTAATTCCAAATGGGTTCCCCAGAACTTGAGGGTTTTGGTAGAGGAAGTGAAGCGTGCTAAACTACCGATTAGATTTCTTTTAATTGCTAATGATGTCTCACACAAAGTAAATCACACTACGCTGTTGATTTATCAAAAGAAAGAGAGACTAAGTAATGGATACCATAAGCAAGAGTTTAAGCTAGAAAATATTGAGCAAGTAGCAGCAGTTGTGCAAAAATGGTTATGGGGTATTAGTTCCAATTCCGAGGTAGAAACTAGTGCAATTAGAGATATTTTAGTTTGTACCCACGGTAGTCATGATAAGTGCTGTGCGAGATATGGCGCTCCTTTTTACTTCCATGTTACAGCTAGTAATGCTGATTTCTGCTTGGATAATGTGCGAATTTGGAAATCATCGCACTTTGGTGGACATCGGTTTGCACCAACAATCATAGATTTGCCGGAAGGAAGATACTATGGTCGTCTCGATCAAGATTCATTTAAATCGATTTTGACTAGAACTGGCGATATTCAATGCTTACATAAAGTTTATCGGGGCTGGGGAATTCTGCCTGCTGCACTTCAAATTTTGGAAAGAGAACTAATGCTTGATAACGGATGGGATTGGTTTAATTACAAAGTTGCAGGCAAAATTTTGGAGCAAAGTTTAGATAATAATACTATCCTAGCTGAATTGAGTTTTGAACAGCCTTCTGGTTCTCTCTACACTTACCAGGCGAAACTCGTAAAAGATGAAACAAGGACTCAACAATTGAAGAGTTCATGCAATGCCACACAAGAGTTGACAGTTACTAAATATGCTGTAGGTAGCCTTTGGCTTACTTCTAATAAGGTGATGAGTTATAGTACATAGAAATGATTTTTAACGCAAAGGGGCGCAAAGGGAAGCGCAAAGTAACGCAGAGGATTGCTAAAAATCGTAATAAAACCTCTGTGTACCTCTGCACTTTCCCCTGCGTCCCTTTGCGTTTAAATTCTTAATCCTCAATCAAGATGAAGCCATATTTAAAACTTTCCTTAGCAGAATTTGGTCTTCTAATTTGGCTTTTAAACGACCATTTTCGATATCTCGAATCCAGCTTTGGCTTTTACCTGTAAGTTTTGCCAATTCTCTTTGGGAGAGATTCAAATTTTTTCGCGCCTGCAAAATCTGTTCGCCCAGTAAATCATTTGTAGCTTTGGGCTTCCTTTTGGCTTTAGCAGTTCTTGTTTTCTTTTTTTCTGATTCTGATATTTGCTGTTCCCATTCTGGTGGGAGTTCAAAAGCGAGAATCCGCGCATTCATTAAGAGATTCCACTTACCACGGGGGCCTGTGTCTGTGAGGCGAGTTTCAGCACCACCGTCGTTAGTCCAAAATTCTAATGCTTCATCTGGATCTTCGGGAAGATCGATTAACTTCGCCCACAAAGGTTGAATTTCTGGTGGGTAAGTAACTGGATCAAAAAGTGGCTTCATTCCATAGTGATTGAGAATTTCCAAATCGCTTTCAAAGGTTCGCAGCAGACGTTTGCGTTCTTCCCGTTGTCTGGATGCAAGGGCAACTTTTTCTTCACCGTAAGCAATCCGCAGCAAGGTAGGAATGGTGATGCGTTGTTCTTTGCCCATTTTGGTTTTAAACAGCAACCACAACATTAATCGGACTGCGCCTTCATGTTGCTGCCAAATGCTCATAACTGTGGTTAGTAGTGTTTTAGGGAGACTACCGTATTGATAGAATGCAGTTCGCTCTTTACATGCTTGTTTGTTTAAGAAATATTGCGCCCATAAGCCTGCTTTGATTTTAAAAGTTAGCCCAATCAGATATTTGCATCCAAGATTGTCTTCTTGAAAATGGTGCTGAATATCTACTAAGTGCCATAAACGGCTGTTTGTAACAGAGAATCCGTTAATTCGACCTTGTTGGGGCCAATCAATGGAGATAATTAGGGAGCAAGCTTGCTGAACAAGATTTTTCATTAAAGCTAGCTTGGCAGCTTTGCTTAAATCTTTGCGTTTCTCCATCCCCAAATATTTCTCGATTTGGCGCTCATCGATCGCAAATTCTTGTTCCCAAGGTTGATCTAAAGCTGTAGCATAAGCTGCAAAAATCAGATGTATGCAAGCGGCTCTGATATCAAGCGCCTCAATTGCTGCTATATCTGTGGCCTTGTCGTTAACTTTGAATGGATCTTGGATGTGAAAGGCGATCGCACCCTTACCTTGATTGACTTGTCGGCTGTAACATAGATACCCGTCTTCATCGGTTTCCCAATGTAGCGATGTGCGTTGCCCTAGTACATTACAAGCTTCCCAAATTGCGATCGCTGAAGCAAATGGATTATTCTTGCCGTTAGAAAACAAGTCTAAACTGGTAGAATCTCTCGGTTCCACTTTGCATCTCCCCTTTTTAGACTGCCAAGGAATGGGAGACTTAGTTGGACAAGCTATTACACATTGTGGTTCTGAATAATAGCCTTCACAATTATTACAAAGACCAGGATCAACCCAATATTCATTGTCCTCTATTCTGATTGCACCCGTAGGACATTGGGGGCGGCAGTTGTCACATCCAACGCAACTGTTGTTAGGAATTGTATAAGGCATAAGGCTCTTTTCCCACTCTAATCGTTGAGATGTCTGTCTCAGGTCTCCCCTGGATGAGTCCTGTCTATCAAACAGAATTCAGGAGTCAGAATTCAGAATTCAGAAAGGGCTAAACCTTAGCTATCCGCTAACAGAATTAATTCTGTATGACACAAAGATCGGCTCAGTGCATCGCTGGCAGATAAATAAATAGGTTTAAGACCCCCACAAAATTGTTGATTTTATGGTCTGATTCTGACTCCGGGATTCTGACTTCTGGATTCTTCATTTATGACTCGCTACCACATAACCTTTCTGGCGAGAAAAATTATTCTCACCATATTCACTCCCCACATCCATATTTTGACTTTGCATCCAATCGGAAGCTATTTAAGGCTTTTAAACCGAGCCGGACAAAACTTATTTATTAACTATACATTTCATGAAAAAAATGATTAATTTGTTCGTACCGAGCTTAGAAAGATATCTTAATATTCATTTAATTAGGTATTGGATGAGCATTTGAACTTTAAGCATAAAGTGTTTTGAGAACATATTTAAGGCTGATACGATTGGATTTCATCTGCTTTATTAATAATTTTAATATTTAAGACACGATCGAATTCTGCCATAAAAATCACAGTTGCTTCATAAATTGATTATGTTTCCTTCATAAACCCATTATATTTATTTAAATGGAAAAACAATATTTATTTTGTCATCATTTATATAAATAGTTGAACCAAATTAAATTGCAAATTGTTGCCTTGCAAAATACATATTGCATATATCAAAATGTAATTAATGAGCATTTGTTTTTGTATATATGTATACTGTTTATCTAGATTTATTTCTTTAAAGCTAAAAGTATTTGAAAAATAATATCATCACTTTTATCAATATACTTGCATTTACATAAGGCTTTGCCGACGAGGGTAGATTTCAAAGCTGTAATTTATGCGTCTCCTTATATCTTGCACCAGGCGACTAGAAGTCGCGGCTACACGAGACAAAACCTGCCTCCGCAGGTTGAAAAGCCTTGGTTTTGTGTTAGTCCGCGCAGGCGGACTTCGTTTGTATAGCCGCGATTTCTAATCGCTAGGGCTAGGTGCAAGATGTGAGTCTCTCCTTTCTATGCCTTGCATGGGAGTGGCTGATTAGGGGTTAATGCTTGCAGTCAGAGACTCAATAAATGCCTTTCCATACGGATCGGAAGAACGAGATAATTTTAAGCATTAGCAATTATTGTTGGCAATAATTTGCATCTATTTGTAGTTTAAAAAGTGATTTATAATTGTGTTCAAAATCATCGATTTTTTATGATGTGAAAGTGAGTTTTGAATACAAAAAAAGAAAAGATTAGGATAATATGATGATTAATGCACAAACAGATTGACAGGCAAAAATGCCGAGGATTTATTCATGGCGCAACTAACAGGTTTGACATTTGGCGGTAAAGCTTGGACACCAAAATTTGCTCAAGAAATCGACAAAGATAAATGTATCGGCTGTGGCAGATGCGTTAAAGTATGCGGGTACAACGTGCTAGGTTTGAAAGCCCTCAATGAAGAAGGCGAATTTGTAGAAGATGAAGATGATGAAGAAATTGAACGGAAAGTAATGGCAGTTACTTCTCCAGAAAACTGTATTGGTTGTGAAGCGTGTTCACGGATTTGTCCGAAAAATTGCTACACCCATGTTGCATTAAACAATTAAAGTTTTTGAAGTTAGTCCAAATTGTTGTTAATTCAAGGAGGCACTGTTTGTAAAAAGTGCAAATGCGCTAGGCAAGGTAATTTGAGGGGAATACTAAGTATTTACTGTCACTATAGCGGTTCCCAACCTAGTGAGGTACGTTTTCAAAGCTACTAACCTTGGTAAACAAGATTTGGGTGTACCTCAGTAGACTAGGAAACGCTATAATAAATAGTTCACAGTAAACAAATCCGTAAATCGCAAAATGTTAGCTATTAACAAATTTAAACTTGCT
The DNA here is from genome assembly GCF_034931145.1 of Nostoc sp. UHCC 0252. Classification (NCBI taxonomy): domain Bacteria; kingdom Bacillati; phylum Cyanobacteriota; class Cyanophyceae; order Nostocales; family Nostocaceae; genus Nostoc; species Nostoc sp. UHCC 0252. The sequence goes on from NZ_JAYGHE010000003.1 coordinate 59,239, forward strand.
GCTAATATAGCCTAATCAATATTAGGTCAACAGTGCCCTCTTGGAACAACGAGCTTTTTTGAAAGCAGGGGGCTAACTTTTTCATAGGAGTTGAAATATAATTTGTATTTTTTTGGGGGAAAGATATGGAAAAAATCTGGAAGTTTCCCCCATTTTTAATGGCTGCACGTTAGAAAGTTAATAAGTGAAAAGGGAATAGGGAATGGGGAATAGATAATAATGCTCAGTGCCTAATACCTAATACCAGAAAATCACACCTTTAAAGACTGTTTACACAGGTAGCATGTATGGAACAAGTTCCTGTTTCACTATGGACTCTGGTTGCTGGGATAGTAGTTACAGCAATCAGTATTTGGATTGGTCAGAATCACACTTTGATGCCAGTGCAAGCATCGTTACAAGCACCTTTGGTAGACGGTTTTTTCAACGTCATGTTTACCATTGCGATCGCACTCTTCTTAGTGGTAGAAGGAACAATTGTACTTTTCTTGATTCAGTTTCGTCGCCGTAAGGGTGACGATACCGATGGCGTGCGAGTGGAAGGTAACGTTCCCTTAGAAATCTTTTGGACAGCAATCCCAACAGTGATTGTCCTCTGCTTGGGCATCTACAGTGTAGATGTTTTTAACCGAATGGGCGGCTTTGAGCCTGCGGGTCATCCTCATTCAGCCGCTCATGTTGCTCATAAGTCGGGAACGGCTCTTGCAGCTACACTCAGCGATACCTCTGAAGCAACAACTGCTCCAGCGATCGCCCCAACAATCGGTATTGGCGCGTCTCCTCAAACCCTAAACAAACCAGCCGACTTAGTTGTTGATGTCAAAGGCATACAGTACGCCTGGATATTCAATTACCCCGATAGTGGCATTACGTCTGGGGAATTGCACATACCCGTCGGTGCTGATGTTCAACTCAACCTTTCAGCACAAGATGTAATTCATTCATTCTGGGTTCCAAACTTCCGCTTGAAGCAAGATGCGCTTCCCGGTATCCCTACCGAACTACGATTTGTTGCCACCAAACCAGGTACATATCCCGTAGTTTGTGCTGAGTTGTGCGGTGGTTATCACGGTTCAATGCGGACAGAGGTAATTGTCCACACGCCGGAAGAATATAAAAGCTGGCGGACAGAAAACCAGATTGCTCAACAGCAAAACCTCAATCAAGTCGTTGCAATTAATCCAGCCGACTTATCAACATCAGAGTTTCTCGCGCCCCACACCCATGATATGGGAATCAGTGCAGCAACTTTAGAGTCAATGGTCATTGGTCATTAGTCATTGGTCATTGGTCATTGGTCATGAGTCATTAGTCATTGGTCATTAGTTATTCGTAACGGACAGATGACAACGGACAAATGACAACGGACAAATGACAACGGACAAAGGACAAAGAACAAATGACAAATGACAACGGACAAAGGACAAAAATATGACGCAGGTAGAATTTCCACGGAATACTCCACCAGAAGGAAATAAACCGGAATTGGTGGCTGGCCACACCTCCCATCCGAAGGCGTGGAAATGGCAAGATTATTTTACATTTAATGTTGACCACAAGGTTATTGGTATTCAATACCTGGTGACGGCGTTTGTCTTCTATCTCATCGGCGGACTGATGGCGATCGCTCTGCGTGTGGAATTAGCAACACCAGAATCAGATGTACTTGACCCCAATTTGTATAACGCTTTCATGACCAATCACGGGACGATCATGATCTTCCTGTGGATTGTCCCTAGCGCCATTGGGGGATTTGGTAACTATTTAGTGCCGTTGATGGTCGGTGCTAGGGATATGGCGTTTCCGAAGCTAAACGCGATCGCCTTTTGGTTAAACCCACCAGCCGGATTATTGATATTAGGTAGTTTCATTTTTGGCGGTTCGCAATCTGGTTGGACAGCTTACCCACCTTTGAGTTTGGTGACAGCGCCAATTGCTCAAACTATGTGGATACTTGCGATCGTTTTGGTAGGAACTTCTTCAATTTTGGGTTCACTGAACTTTGTGATCACCATTTTGATGATGAAGGTTCCCAGCATGAAATGGGATCAAGTGCCCCTATTTTGCTGGGCAATCTTGGCAACCTCCATCCTGGCGCTTCTCTCCACACCTGTATTAGCAGCCGGTTTAGTTCTGCTGTTGTTCGACCTCAACTTTGGTACATCCTTCTTTAAACCAGATGCAGGCGGTAACGTTGTAATTTATCAACACTTATTCTGGTTTTATTCTCACCCAGCAGTATATTTAATGATTCTGCCCATCTTCGGCATCATGTCGGAGGTAATTCCGGTTCACGCCCGCAAGCCAATTTTTGGTTATAAAGCGATCGCTTATTCTAGTGTAGCTATCTGCGTTGTTGGTTTGTTCGTCTGGGTACACCATATGTTCACCAGTGGCACACCCGGTTGGATGCGGATGTTCTTCACTATCTCCACTCTTATAGTTGCAGTTCCCACTGGCGTGAAGATTTTTGCCTGGGTTGCTACCCTTTGGGGTGGTAAAATCCGCTTCACCGGTGCAATGCTTTTCGCCATTGGCTTGTTGTCCATGTTTGTCATGGGCGGCTTAAGTGGTGTGACGATGGGAACAGCGCCTTTTGATGTTCACGTCCATGACACATATTATGTTGTCGGACATTTCCATTACGTTCTGTTTGGCGGTTCCGTGTTTGGTATCTACGCCGGTATTTATCACTGGTTCCCCAAAATGACCGGACGAATGTTGAATGAAAGCTTAGGACGGATTCATTTTGCCCTCACCTTCATCGGCACAAATCTGACCTTTTTACCCATGCACGAGTTGGGTTTGAAGGGAATGCCCAGACGGGTGGCAATGTATGACCCCCAATTTATCGACCTCAATCAACTTTGTACCTTTGGTTCAATTGTTTTGGGGATATCGGTAATTCCTTTCGCCATCAACATGATCTACAGTTGGTTGAAAGGGCCTTTGGCTGGTGATAATCCTTGGCAAGCTTTGACTTTAGAATGGACAACTAGCTCACCACCTGCAATTGAAAACTGGGAAGTGTTGCCGGTTGTGACTCATGGGCCTTATGACTACGGTCATGGTCATAGTACTGAAGTACAGCCATCTGCAACACCGGAAGCTAGTGCTTAGTTTCGTCAATTCGTGGTGAATTGAGGGTTTAAGTTTAAACGCAAAGGGGCGCAGAGGAGCGCAAAGTTTGAATTGAGAGCTAGAAGTAAGACTCTGCGTACCTTTGCGTTTCCCTTTGCGTACCTTTGCGTTTAAAAAAGCTACGAACTTGGAAAAATCTATGACTATAGCTACAACACCGAGTACAGGACACGAAGAACATCCAGATTTAAGAGTTTGGGGGCTGTTGACGTTCCTCGCTTCTGAATCCCTGATGTTTGGGGGATTTTTTGCCACTTTCTTATTTTTCCGAGGTATTACACCAGTTTGGCCTCCAGAAGGGAGTGAAGTAGAACTACTTGTACCGACGATTAACACCATTATTCTGGTGTCTAGTAGTTTCGTCATTCACTTTGGTGATACGGCGATTAAGAAAAATAACGTTAAGGGAATGCAACTGTGGTACGCAATTACTGCAATCATGGGTGCAATTTTCTTGGCTGGTCAAGTTTATGAGTACTCAACATTGGGATACGGACTGACCACCAACGTCTTCGCCAACTGCTTTTATATCATGACTGGGTTCCACGGTTTGCACGTTTTTGTGGGACTGTTATTGATATTACGTGCATTATGGCGATCGCGTCTCCCTGGTGAATATTCTGCAACCAATCATACTTTCATCGAAATGACAGAAATTTACTGGCACTTCGTAGACATTATTTGGATTGTATTATTCACCTTGGTGTACGTTCTTACTTTGTTTTAACTTGGGCATTAGGCATTGGTAATTATTATTACTTTTTTACTATTGCCTATTGCCTATTCCCTATTGCCTACGCGCAAAAAATTATTATGCAACTTGATGCAAACAAATTCTCATGGTTCCAGGTTCCAGATGATATCAAAAACCTACTAATTTTAGCTGCACAAAATTGGGAAAATACATCAGAATCAGAGAAATATATTCAACAAGCTTTAGACAAAACTGGTGAAAATACAGATGTATTGGTAGCAGCATATAGATTTTTCTATTATAAAAATAATTATTCTCTTGCACTACAAACAACAGCCAAATTATTAGATAAAATTAAAGAACTAGAGAAATTTCCTGATGACTGGGAGCAACTTAAGCTTATATTAGTCAATCGCAAAGAAGACCCACAAATTCGATTGTACTTAAATGCTTACGCTGCTTCTGGATTAGTGCTAGCAAAGTTAGGAGAAATTGAGCAAGCCAAAGAGATCAGCACCAGAGTCAAACAGATAGACGAAAAGAATGATTTTGGTTCTGGGATTCTGCTGGATATTTTGACACGTCCAGCAGAAGAAGACGATTAATGAGTCAGCGATGAAAAATCAAGGTGAACGGTCATGAACAATTGGTTATCTACTAAATCGTATTCCCTATTAGGAGCGACTACTGATAGTAACTCTATCATCCCTCCTATTAACATACCTACTAAACTTCCTGTAGGTAACATTCCTAATATCTCACCGATCATTGTGATCCAATCTTCTCCGCTATCAATTTAAAAGTTATGAAAGGTAGGGATTTGCTGCTAACAGGGGACGGTCAGCATCAAGCCTGTAAATCTGTAAGATCGTGGGATTTGTTGAGAGAAAATTACCGCCTTTATCGGTTTTTAACTGAGGTGGAAGATGTTCTCAATAGCAGCGACAATGAAACCAATTGTCTGCCAGAAATTCGGATGCTTGTAAGGCGCTTGATTGTAAATTCCTACTGGGTGCAAAGTCAAAATTTAGAACCTTCACCCCAAACGGGAACCTCTGTTTTACTCCTGTATGATGAATTGGGTTTTCCGTTAACAGTGCAAACAGTAACATTTGCACCGGGAACCCGTTCAAACATTCATAATCATGGAACGTGGGGAATCGTGGCGGTGCTAAAAGGCCAAGAAAAAAATACTTTTTGGCGACGCACCAATAGCCCAGAATTTCAGGACAAGATTGAAGCAACGGGAGAGATAACTCTCTTCCCAGGAGACATTATTAGCTTTACTCCCGATGCAATTCACAGTGTAGAAGCAGTGGGTGATGAACCAACTGTGACTTTCAATATTTATGGCGAAACCGATCCAAATGAGAGGTTTGAGTTTGATTTGGTTAGCCATAAAGCTAGGAATTTTTAATTTCATCGGTTCGTAGTTGGCGCTTTAGCGCTAAAGAGTAATTAGGAGATAGTTGCATGGCAAAGGTAATTTTCTATAGCAAACCAGGCTGTAAAGGTGGAGTTAAGCAAAAAGTTTTGCTAACAGCTGCTGGTCATGAGGTGATACCACAGAACCTGCTAAAAGAAGCTTGGACAGCTGAACGGTTGCGTTCATTTTTTGGCGATCGCCCCGTAGTCGAATGGTTTAATCTTTCCGCCCCCAAGATAAAATCTGGTGAGGTGGTTCCTGAAAAAGTGGATGAACAAACCGCTTTGGCGCTGATGCTGAAAGAACCACTGTTAATTCGCCGTCCTTTGTTAGAAGTAGGCGATCGCCGCGAGGTAGGATTTGATGTCCAAAAGATTGATACTTGGATTGGGTTACAAGCTGTGGATGAATCCTTGCAAGAAATCAGCGACAAGCTTTTGAAGCAAGATTTGCAAAACTGTTCCCACGGTAAAGATCATAATCACGGTCAAGGTTCTCAACAACACCAAAAGCAAGGCAACTGTAAACATTAGTAACTGATATCTTGCACCAGGCGACTGGAAGTCGCGGCTACACAGGCAAAACCCGCCTGCGCGGGTTGAAAACCTTGATTTTGCATTAGTCCGCGTAGGCGGACTTTGTTTGTATAGCCGCGATTTCTAATCGCCAGGGCTAAGTGCAAGATATGAGGGAGGTAATCTATTAAAACTTGAGTTATTGAGTTTGAGATGTAACAATGCTCTCAAACTCAGTAGACAAGTTGGGAGTGAATTAGTATTTGTAACATCTCGTGAAATTATGCTGATTTTTGTCACAAATGTTACAACGCTAAACTTGCATGGGCATATTAAGAATGCTTATATTGCAAGAGAAAACAATGACAGCTACTTTATCTGGTTATCAACTCCTCGAAACTCTTCACTCCGGTAGTAAAACCGTCATTTATCGTGGACGGCGAGAAACTGATAACGCCTCTGTCATTGTCAAAACTCTCCTATGCGAACATCCGCTCTTAGAAGACATAGCTAGACTGCGCCACGAATATCAAATTATTGAGCCTCTGCAAATTCCTGGCATTGTTAAAGCCTACGAGTTAAAGAATTATCAGCATGGACTGGCTTTAATTTTAGAAGACATTCCAGGTTGCTTGCTCCAAGAACTGATTGCAACTCAAACAACCACTTTAATTACTTTCCTCAAGGTGGGGATTAGCCTAGCAAATATTTTAGGAGAACTGCACGCCCAACAGATTATTCATAAAGATATTAAGCCGCACAATATTTTAATTGACCCCAATTCTGGGGAAGCCAAACTGATTGACTTCAGTATCTCCTCGCGCCTTGATAAAGAAAATCCCACCTTGAGCAATCCTAATTTGCTCGAAGGTACGCTTGCGTATATGTCACCTGAGCAGACCGGTAGAATGAATCGGGCAGTTGACTATCGCACCGACTTTTATTCACTGGGTGTCACCTTGTATGAAATGCTGACGGGTATTTTGCCCTTTCAAGCTGTTGATCCGATGGAGTTAATTCACTCTCACATTGCCAAAATACCAGCCGCACCCTGTAGTGAAACTGTCTGTCGCGTTCTGGGAGATGTGCCAGAAGCGATTAGTGCAATTATTTTAAAATTATTAGCGAAAACAGCAGAAGAACGGTATCAAAGCGCCTGGGGACTGAAAGCGGATTTAGAAGAATGTTTGTTTCAACTGCAAACGACTGGAAAGATTGAAAACTTTGTACCGGGAAGACAGGACAAATCCGGGCATTTTTTGATTCCGCAAAAGCTATACGGACGCAAAGCAGAAGTGGCAACATTGATGGCTGCGTTTGAGCGTGTGGCAGGTGGTAGCAGTGAACTTATGCTCGTCTCTGGTTATTCGGGAATTGGCAAGACAAGTGTTGTCAATGAAGTTCATAAACCAATTGTGGGAGCAAAGGGTTATTTCATTGCAGGTAAGTTTGACCAGTTCAAGCGCAATATTCCTTATGCATCATTGATTCAGGCGTTCCAATCCTTGATTGGGCAATTACTCACCGAAAGCGAAGCCCAAATCCAAGTGTGGAAAGAGAAACTCCTAAGCGCGTTGGGAGAGAATGGGCAAGTCATTATCGATGTGATTCCCGAAGTCGAACTAATTATTGGAACTGTGCCACCCGTAACACAACTAGGTGCGGCTGAATCTCAAAATCGTTTCAATCGCATTTTTGGGCAATTCATTGGCGTATTCACGACCCAAGACCATCCTCTGGTTGTGTTCTTGGATGATTTGCAGTGGGCAGACTCGGCATCGCTGAACTTAATTGAGCTATTGATGACAGATAGCGATGCCTACGGCGGCAAGCCACGCAAATATTTATTGTTAGTCGGCGCGTATCGGGATAACGAAGTGTCGCCCACCCATCCGCTTATGATGAGTTTGGATAAAATTCAATCTTCTGGTGCGGTAGTAGATAACATCGTTTTGGCACCATTGCAGTTAACCGATGTGGAAGCATTAATTAGCGATACGTTGAATGACACAGAAGCCAGCAAGCCATTAGCAGAATTACTGTTCCACAAAACTGGAGGAAACCCTTTCTTCTTAACGCAACTGCTGAAAACTCTACATCAAGAAGACTTGTTAACGTATGAGTTTCATTCAGGAGTATGGCAGTGGAATATCCAACATATTCAAGCGATCGGTCTTACTGATCTAAATGTTGTTGAACTAACCGCGAGAAATATTCGTAAACTGTCTCTAAAAACGCAAGAAGTACTCAAACTGGCTGCTTGTATTGGCAACACGTTCAATCTGGATGTATTAGCGATCGTTAACGAAGCATCTTCCCTAACGACTGCGGCGCAATTGTGGTCTGCGCTGCAAGCTGGGTTAATTCTGCCCTTAAATCAGGATTATAAAATTCCCTTAGCGTTTAATCAGGAGGATTTAGGCGGCGTTACCCTAACAGATGTCAAGGTTGATTACAAGTTTTTACATGACCGAGTACAGCAAGCAGCGTATTCTCTAATTCCTGATGAACAGAAGAAAGCAACGCATCTCAAAATTGGTCAATTACTGCTGCTAAATACTACATCAGAAGAACGCAAAGAAAATATATTTGCTTTAGTGAATCAACTCAATTACGGTGCTGATTTACTGATATTTGAAACAGAAAAATATGAATTTGCTGAACTCAATCTGATCGCAGGTCAAAGAGCAAAAGCAGCTACAGCGCATGATTCTGCCATAAAATATTTGCAAGTCGGTTTAGGATTGTTAGCAAAAGATAGTTGGCACACTCAGTATGACCTAACATTAGCACTGCATGAGGAAGCAGCAGAAGCAGCTTTTTTAAGCGGTGATTTTGAAGGAATGCAGAGGTTCGTTGAGGTAGTACAAAACTGTGCCAAAACGCTGCTAGATAAAGTGAATGTGTATGAAGTCCAGATCCAAGCTTACATAGGGCAAAACAGGCTGCTAGAAGCAGTTAATACGGCGCTACAAGTTTTAAAGCAGTTAGGGGTGGAGTTTCCCCAAGAGCCGAACGCGTCAGATATTGGGCAAGCACTAGGGGAAACTGCGGCAATTTTGAGTGGAAAGCGAATTGAGGATTTAACTGACCTGCCTCAAATGAGCGATCGCTATAAATTAGCAGCGATGAGGCTTATGTCAAGTATCTTTGCTCCTGCATACATGGCTGCGCCAGCACTGGTTCCATTGACGGTGTGCAAACAAGTAAATTTATCCGTTCAATATGGTAATGCTTCTGTCTCTCCCTTTGCTTATGCCAATTATGGTCTTCTTCTTTGCGGAGTTGTAGGAGATATTGATTCAGGTTATCAGTTCGGTCAATTGGCTTTAACTCTAGTGTCAAAGTTAAATGCTCAAGAAATCAAAGCCAAGACACTCCTGATAGTAAATACATTTATCCGACCTTGGAAAGATCATCTGAGAGAAACCTTAGAACCTTTTGTGTCAGTTTACTCTAGCGGACTGGAGACAGGTGATTTAGAATTTGCTGCTTATGGTCTACTAATGTACTCTTATCTCGCTTACTTTAGCGGCAAAGAACTGACTGTCCTTGAAAAAGAGATGGCAATCAATAGAGATGCTATTCATAAAATCAAGCAAGAAACACCGCTTCATTATCTAGAAACCTATCGGCAGGCTACATTAAATCTGCTCGGAAAAAGTGAAAATCTCTGTCTTCTAAAGGGTGAAGCCTGCGATGAGCAGATTGCCTTTCTATTACACGAACAAGCGAACGACAGATTGGGAGTTGCCTACATATATTGGAACAAACTTTTACTTAGTTACTGGTTTGAAAATTACTCAGAAGCGATTGAAAATACTGTCATAGCAGAGAAATATTTGGACGCAGTGATAGGATTGCCTCTTGTTCCTCTATTCCATTTTTACGATTCTTTAGTACAGCTAGCGGTGTATTTCGATCGCCAAGAGTTAGAGCAAAAGGCAATTCTCGATCGCGTCCGAGCTAATCAAGAAAAAATGCAGAAATGGGCGCATCATGCGCCAATGAATCATTTACACAAATTCTATCTAGTAGAAGCAGAACGGCATCGGGTTTTAGGGGAAAAAATCGAAGCCATCGAGATGTACGATCGCGCGATCGCACTTGCCAAACAAAACGAGTACATCAACGAAGAAGCACTCGCCCACGAACTTGCTGCCAAATTCTATTTGTCATGGGGTAAAGAAGCGATCGCTCAAACCTACATGACAAATGCTTACTACGCCTATGGCAATTGGGGTGCGATCGCTAAAGTCAAAGATTTAGAAGCACGCTATCCCCAATTGATTGTGCAATCAAATACAGAAAAACTAGAAACGAATTACTTGCAAACTATTCAAACAAGCTCTACGACTACCGGAAGCAGTCAAATTCTCGATCTAATCACGGTGATGAAAGCTTCACAAGTCTTGTCAGAAGAAATGGTGCTGAGTCGCTTGCTCGAAAAATTGATGAAAAATGTCATCGAAAATGCTGGCGCTCAACAAGGTTACTTTATTGCTAAACACAAGAATAAATGGATCCTAGAAGCGACGGGAATAGTTGTAGGTAAGGAGGTTAGTGTTGTTGTTAACGCAGAAGATAAAACTAATTCACCCTTACTCCCGGTTGCTTTATTCAATTATGTCGAAAGAACCAGAAACAATCTGGTTTTAGACGATGCTGTTAAAGACTCCCGTTTTGCAGCTGATGCTTATATCACCACTTACCAATCTAAGTCCATTTTGTGTTTACCATTGATTCACTCTGGCAAGTTTACTGGTATTCTTTATTTGGAAAATAATCTCATTTCTGGTGCATTTACCCCAGAACGGGTAAATGTGCTGAGTCTGTTGATAGCACAAATTTCGATTGCGATCGATAACGCTCGTCTCTACACTAACCTGCAAGCTTACTCGGAACAACTGGAAGCTAAATCACAAGAACTCGAAGCTAATAATGAAGCTTTGCAAGCATCCGAAATGCGAGAGCGAGAAAAAGCGGAACAACTCGAAAAATCTTTGCATAAATTGCAACAAACTCAGGCTCATCTTGTGCAGACTGAGAAAATGTCAAGCTTAGGGCAACTAGTAGCTGGCGTTGCCCACGAAATCAACAATCCAGTCAATTTTATCTTTGGCAACCTAACTCATGCCAACGGCTACACCCAAGATGTGCTAGGACTGCTGGAACTTTACCAGAAACATTACCCATCTCCACATCCAGAGATTCAGCAAGAAGCGGCGGCGATCGATTTAAATTTCCTGCTAGAAGACTTGCCTAAGCTACTGTCTTCTATGCGGGTTGGCGCAGACCGAATTCGGCAAATTGTTGCTTCCCTGCGAACCTTCTCACGTATGGACGAAGCCGAGATTAAAGCCGTTAATATTCATGAGGGAATCGACAGTACTATCATGATTCTGCAACATCGCCTCAAAGCAAAGTCAGATCGTGTCGGTATTGAGTTGATTAAACATTACGGCAACTTGCCCCAAGTGGAATGCTATGCAGGGCAGCTAAATCAAGTGTTTATGAATGTGTTGAGTAATGCGATCGACGCTTTAGAAGAGTCATTAGCGGACAATCAAGGACAAATAACAACTCCAACTATTACTATTTACACTGAGCAAATTGATGCTCATAAAGTCGAAATTCGGATTGCAGATAATGGTCTGAGTATACCAGAGTCCGTTCGGCAACGTCTGTTTGATCCTTTCTTCACTACAAAACCTGTGGGCAAAGGCACAGGTATGGGCTTGTCGATTAGTTACCAAATCGTCACCGAAAAACATGGTGGTTCACTCTCTTGCACCTCAGAACCCGGCGAGGGAGCGGAGTTTCAAATCCGCATTCCAGTTTGTCAGTCAACTTAAACCCCAGCGAATAGAATAGAGCCTCCGGCACGCTATGCGTTAAGCGAAGCTATGCCGTTGGCGAAGCCTCTCGTAGAGAAGGCTTTACGCGCCTACACAAACAAAGTCCGCGGAGGCGGACTAAGGAAAAATCCAGGGTTTGAACCCACGGAGGTGGGTTTTGCTTGTGTAGACGCGGTTTATAACCGCCCTTTTAACGTAGCTGTACGCACCTACAATTATCCTTACCGGACACCAGCAGTTTCTAAAGCCAAGTCTTGAAACATGGGTGTGCTGAGGTAACGTTCGCCAAAGGAAGGTTGAATCATTACAATTAAACGTCCAGCATTTTCTGGGCGTTTGCCTACTTGAATTGCGGCACACAAAGCTGCACCAGAAGATATCCCAGACAATAAGCCTTCTTCTTTTGCCAAACGTCGCCCAAAAGCGATCGCTTGTTCATCGCTGACTCTAATTACTTCATCAACTAATTCCAGACGCAGAACATCGGGGACAAATCCGGCACCAATACCTTGAATTCTGTGTGGCCCGGCTTCACCACCTGAGAGAACTGGGCTGTTGCTGGGTTCAACTGCGATCGCCTGAAAAGTCTTCTTACGCTGTTTGAGTACTTCTGCAACCCCAGTAATGGTTCCACCAGTACCTACCCCAGCAATGACGATATCCACTTCCCCGTCTGTATCTGTCCAAATTTCTTCTGCGGTGGTTTCCTGGTGAACCTTGGGATTAGCAGGGTTGCGGAACTGTTGCAGCATAAAAGCATCAGGAGTATTAGCCACAATTTCTTCAGCTTTGCGAATAGCTCCCCGCATTCCCTCAACGCCTGGTGTTAACTCCAAAGAAGCACCATAAGCCCTGAGCATAGCCCGTCGTTCTTGGCTCATCGTCTCTGGCATTGTCAAAATCAAACGGTAGCCACGCGCTGCTGCTACCATCGCTAGAGCAATTCCTGTATTCCCAGAGGTAGGCTCAACTAAAATCGTCTTTCCAGGCTCAATTGAGCCAGCCGCTTCTGCTGAAAGTACCATACTTAACCCAATGCGGTCTTTCACCGAAGCGGCTGGGTTCATCCCTTCTAATTTGACAACTATCCTTGCTACTACTCCCTCAGCTTGAGGAATTTTGTTCAGTTGAACTAAAGGAGTCCGTCCGATCAGTTCTGTTATGTCTTGAGCAATCCGCATTATTTAACTCCTAATAATTCTAAATCTTAGTACAGAGTATTTACTTATAACAGTCAGCTTTTGTGTATTTATTTTGCAGTTTAGTGTCAATGAGTGCATATACTATGTATTCTAACTAAACCACAAAATCTGAAAGTTTAGGCAGAACTTTTATCAGATGCTCTCATTGATTCTCACTTCAGCAGATGTCTAGCTTGCCATTCTTTTATTTTACCATTTAGAATTGCTGACTATTGTCTCTTAGGCTAAGATAAATTTTTATATTTCTGTATATATGAATAATTTTTATCATCATTCTTTATTTGTTAGGGAAATATAACTGAATTTCAAAACATTTAATGGATTTTTTGAATTTATTAGTTTATCTTTATCAAAAGACATCGATATTTAGTTTTGAGTACAGATTTTGTCTACTAAAACTTGCATTAAAAACAGTTCCAAAGCTTTGCCTATATTGCTTTTAGATTGAGTACAAAAACACCAGAACCCCACTTCAAAAACACTAGTACCCCATCTCAAAAACACTAGCACCCATACCCCAATATTTTTTTACAATACTTATCTGATAGGGATTACAGCCGTTGAGTACTATTCTAATGAATTTAATAATCTTAACGGGGCTGGGGTAAACTGTTTTGTGGAGAGCGGCTGATATAAATCGTATAGGATTTACGCAGAGATTCCCCTCTACCCCCCAACATTCCTGAGCGAAAGCTGAGTGAACTAGGGGGGACTTCTTAATCTCCCTTTTGAGAGTAAGATGAAACCAGATTTCCGAATCTAAGTGCGTTTTTTGTAATTGAATAATCCTACGTTTTGCGAAAACTTTGGTAACTTTTCATTGGTCAGGAGTCAGTGAAAATTAGAAAAACATTTGACAACTTATGATTGTGAAAATTACCAATTACACATATTTTAATATCAAAACTGTTTGAAATAAACAGCAAAGGATATTTTCTTACTGGGTGCAGACTACCTAGCAAGGGAGAGCCAAGATGAAAGCAAAAGTTTTAAATGTCCTTACAGTTTGTGTAGTTACCTTAACAATGCTTTCTCCAGGGCTAGTAGTATTTGGCATAATTTGGGAGCGACATCTGGACTTAGTAAAATCTCAGAATTTAACTTACGAAGTTAACAAGATTACTAAAGATGCTCCCGCCTTGGCTCCCCAGACAGAGGTTACACATTCCCCTCAGACTAGCATCCAATCCTCTGATCGTAATGTGATTCATCAAATGCTGACTGTTGCTGAAAAATATAAATTTGCCGCTATCCTACAATGGTTCTTCTTGTTAACCCCTATTTGTGTTGGGTTAGGTATTCTCTTTTACGACAGATATCTTGTACATCGTGCGGCTGTCTTAAAAGAACAAGTTGAAATGTTAGAAAGGCTGTGGCAGCAAAGTATAGAACAGTGACCAATTCCCAATTCACTCACTAAAATCAACCAAAACAAAACACCATGTCAGAACAACGCCAGCAATTGTATTTTAACCTAATTGATGAATTGCTCAAATGCCCTAATGGTCAGGAACCAGAAGTTTTGGAAAGTAAGCCAGAATTAATTGATTCTGGTTTCGTAGAAACAATGTTACAAGTTGCAACTATGTTTGCCCATGAAGGCAATCAAGATGGTGCCAAATTTTTATTTTTTGTAGCGCGTGAGCTAGCTAAAGAACTGGGTTTATACCCAGAAGTTCCGAATACCGAAGTTGAGAATACCGAAGTCGCAAATAAGGAGTAAAAATGTTGTTGACTTCAACAGATGCGGGGCAAATTGCTTTAGAATTGCTCATGGCAGATTGGAATATTTCAGAAGAGAATCGGGAGTGGTTCACAATCTTTAACTCTCGTCTGATTGGCGAGAGTTGGTATACTGTGGAATTAGGTGTAGAAGGATTTCCCGATAGATGGTTTATTCAAGTATATGATACTGGAGCGTGCGATCCAAACTATACATTTATATCACCAATCCGTGGTTCTGAAGGATTTACAGACTTTGTAAATGTACCAGATATCATAGCGGAGGTTTTAGTTTGTGAGCGCAATGCTCGATAATAATTAGAAATTCAATGTTTAGAATTCAATATTTAAATGTACTACTAAATACATTTTGTTTGGATTCATAATTTTTGATATCAAAGTTTTGGGTACGAGGCTACTTTGATATTTCATTCAATATAAAGATGCTTTACGCAAATCGGAGGTGAGACCAAATAGGTACACCTCTTTTTTCTGTAATATTTAATATTTTATTTAAGCCTAAAAAGGTATTTTGTCATGTTTAATTGATAAAATTATGTTATATTAAATAGCGTGATGGACGCTACAGAAATATCAGTTCCAATGATTGCTGAAGATATCTTAGCCAAAGAATTCACAAGAGTCCTCAACGAATACTACCCAAAGGTTGGAGAATTACTAGACGGGTGTTATGTGAAAGTCATCACCTGTTTTTGGGGACGACCTGCGAGACGCTTGCAATATATAGGAATTTATTGCTCTGCCGAAATGATTTCCTGTGTTCAAGCCCACAAAGAAATACTCAGAGAAGTAGCAGACAACATGGGTCTAGTACAAGTAGTCTGCATGAATGCCAAGCGATTATTGCGCGATCCGATGTCGAACATCAAACACAATAACCCACGTCTATGGTTGGAGTTACAGTGGGTTGCAAATTAGTCTTTGATCGCATTAATTGAGAGGAGTAAATATGTTTGTAGTGGGGACTTTATTCCTCAAATATTTAAGCACTAAAGTGCTTACTACGAACATATTGACCACTAGAATAGCCAGCACAAAGTATTAACGCAAGTAATGAAAACTGGAATTTTCTGCAATTACGATAATCATCACCAAGATGCTCGTCGGGCCATCTTTGAGCAAGTCGCGCTGATAAAACAGGCAGAAAGTTTAGGTTTTGAGTCAGCCTGGGTGAGTGAACATCATTTTAGTGAATCCAATCTCAGCCCCTCCATGTTGCTGTTAATGGCACACTTGGCGGGGCTGACTTCAACTATCCAATTAGGGACTGCGGCGGTGTTACTGCCATTCCATAACCCGATTCGGGTAGCGGAAGATATCGCCACTCTGGATAACCTGTGCAATGGACGATTATTATTTGGAGTTGCTAAAGGCGGCCCCTTTCCTCAACAAAACAAACATTTTGCGACACTCCCAAGTGAAGCCCGTCCCAGAATGTTAGAGGCGATCGCACTGATTCACAAGCTGTTATATGAAACTGATGTATCATTTAATGGCAAGTATTATCAATGCGATCGCTTAACAATTTACCCAAAACCGTTGCAGAGTAAAGTACCAGTGTATGTTGCCACTGGTGGCGATGATGGTATCGAATTTGCTGCTAAACATTCCTTCAGCTTGATGGGTGGGCCGCCATTCTCCCTACAGAGATTGAAGGATACTGTTGCTAAATATCGAGCCTTAAATTCTAGTGGTGCAGAAAACTTCGTGCTGGCACGCTTTTTTTATGTTGCCAAAACATTTGATGAAGCAGTGAGTGAGGCATTGCCTTTCATCCGTCAATTTAGCCAGAAAATGACAGCTAATTCGGCTGAAGTATTGCAAAATAGTGCGAATCCCAACCAAAAACCATTTGACCGCACAAACATTTGTTTCGACGAAGATTATTTGATTGAAAACTCAATTATCGGTGATGTGGAGACTTGTCGAGACAAAATCAAGAAATTTCAGGACGAATTAAATTTAGGTACGTTAGCACTCAAACCCTCGTCCTCAGATATGCAAAAAAACCTGGAGAGTTTGACGCGCTACAACCAAGAGGTGCGAAATTATGTCTTCTAAACTATACCAGCTTCCTCCCGATGATTTACCTCCATCTGAGGTAACAAAAGAGGATGGAATGCTGCAAATGGAGCTAGAACAGTCTACAGGTAGATGCTTTTATCAAGCCTGCGATCGCATTACGCGAGTACTGTTATCTAATTGTCAGTGGTATCTCACAACAAATGCTGGCATCCTAACATTAATTGTTGACTGCCCTGACTTAGTATCTTACTGGCATATAGTCAGCAATATTGCCCAGTTGGGTAATAGGTTAGAGCGGTTTGCTAGCAATGGTAAAATTCGCGTTTATCCGCCATTTGGCAAGGGGATGCCATTTGAAATCAGCGTAAATGAAATATCAGCTTATCGAGATTGGCTTTGAGGTAAATAGAAACTGGGAATCACACAAAATATAGCTGTTTTACACCCTGTACTCCTAAAGTGCAGGGTGTTGCAATTTTTGTCAGAGTGGAACTGTCACGCTGACCGATATCCCGCCCAGAACTGAAGTTCAGGGCTGATAGCTAAAGTCCACTCAAGTGGACTAAATGATTAATTCAGTCCACTTGAGTGGACTTGGGCTATGAGACTCGGAATTTATTCCGAGGCGGAATAGAAACGCAGTGCGAGATTTATTAGGGACTTCCAAGAAATCAATTATCCAAATGAACGTAGACGCAAAGCGGTGAAGCAGCGCGGTCTTGGGGGTTTCCCCCATGAGCGACTGCTGAACCCGGAGGGCTTGCCGCAGGCTACCACAGAGACGCAGAGAACACAGAGATAGGAGAAATAGAGAAGATTTTTGAGTCAGTTTTAGGATATTTTTTTATTTGGAAGTCCCTTAACAAAGATATGGCTGCGGTAAGGCTTGTGTGTACACCGTAGCCTTAGCAAGTGGAGAGGATTAAGGAGTAAGGTTCTTCGGGTTTAATTAAGTAATCAGACAGACAGATTGTTAGCTGTAGTTACGCCAAAATCGCCATTCCTGAAGGAGGCAAATCAATTCGCACAGTTGCGCGACGGTCGTCATGATGTTGTACAGCTACAGTTTGTCCGCGCGGTGGGTAGCGTAAATATGAATCGCTCCAATCGCTTTTGTATAAAAAGGTCATAGTCGAGTCTGGAGAATGCATGTAAGTATCTACTGTTACTTCTGCACCGCGATTTTCTAAGCCGTTGGTATTCAGCACCATCAGCACTTCTGTGTCAAATAAAGTCTGTGACCAAGCAACTAATTCACCTTGTCCGGGAATCGAGAAGGGGGAGTCATAAAAGGATGTTTCGCGTAGGTAGTGATGTCCACGGCGCAATGCTTTACCAATTTTATCGTGACTGTTGCGGATACGCGCGATCGCAGCTATCCGCAAATAGGTAGGATGGTCGATATCGAAGAAATGACAGTCTGTTGTTTGAAATGCGCCAAAAGCACCGCCAAACATTGCTTCTTTGATATATCTATCTTTGGCAAAGCTTCCACCTTCTATGCTGTTATCGTGATAACCTTCATTCCCATCAAAAGCTTGTTCTGTCCCATAATAAATAACAGGAATTCCTGGCATAGTTAATTGCACAGCGACAGCATGAGCAACTTGCTCATAAAGATTAGGGACATTACTGTATGCGGCAAATCGCTGCTTGTTAGTCCGGGATGACATATCATCGTCATCCAAGATGGAGACATGATATATCCCAATTTGGCGGTATTCTCCAGCGAGGTTGTTTTCGCTATATAAATCGAAAAATTGCTTGGGGTGTACTAAACCTTTTGCAAATGCAGCTAATTCATTAGGAGTCTGAACGTTATCTAATACAGCACTGAGGTTGCGGGCAATAATGTCTATGTAAGCACCAGCCATACTACCGGAGGTTATTTCCCCAGTCAGTAAAAAGTTGTCTTTACCGATAGATTCGGCGTATTCACGGATAGCTGTGCAGAATTTGCGGGAATCTTCTGGAGAAACGTGCTTGAGGCTGTCTATCCGCAAGCCATCGCAGTCAGAAAGAGCAATCCAATATTGATAAACTCTGGCTCTAGCTGCAATTACCTCATCTCTGTTGAACCAGTTATCAGCACTCTGGTCGTATATTACATCAAGGATTACATACATCCGGCGATCGTGGGCAGCATCAATTAAATCTCTTAAATCTTGACGAGTGCCAAAGTGGGGGTCTATATCTAAAAATTCTTGGATGCGATCGCTGTGGTAAGCTTCTAATTCAGAATGTTGTCGCCAAGGTGGATTAATCCACAGCGTTGTTACTCCCAATCGTTGCAAGTAGTCTAACTTACTCTTAATTCCCCTAAGAGTACCACCAACATAGTTTGTACCTGCTGCCATCCAGTCGGCTTTGTCCTTAACCTGGAATTTGGAAGGGTTAATGTGGTCAAAAAGTTCCCTGTGATTTTCATTATCGTCACTGAACCTATCTAATAGCAATTGGTACAAAAACTGGTCGCGCCAATTGATAGGACTCGGATAAACTCTCCCTCGTGGTTTCAGGTCTGTTTCGGAGAGTTGCTGGGGTGTCAATTCTTCAACTTTAGCCATGAGGATTTACGCACAGATAGGAAAATGGCAGTATGCATCTCATATCTTGCAAAAATACTTCCAGTTTTCATTAACCCACAGAGGGATTTTGTAAATCCGTGGCTTAAGTTTGTGATAATAGGTTTTTAAAATTATCTTTCTCTTCCTTCTCTTCCTTCTCTGCGAGACGCTGCGCGAATGCGTCCTTTGCGTCCTTTGCGGTTCGTTAAAAAAATTACGTATCCTTCAAAGAAATTAGTGCTGACAAGTTCGTTACCTTTTCAGTTAGCCATTTATACCAATTTTTTAAGCCAGCACCAGTAGTTGCAGAAACCTGAAAAATCTGAATTTGGGGATTTACTTCCTTAGCATATTCTATGCACTTTTGAACATCAAATTGCAGGTAAGGTAGCAAATCAATTTTAGTGAGAATCATTACATCACTAGCACGGAATATATGCGGGTATTTTATCGGCTTATCTTCTCCCTCTGTGACGGAGAGAATCACGACTTTTGCATTTTCTCCCAAATCAAATAAGGCTGGACAAACCAAATTTCCGACATTTTCAATCATCACAACAGAATTCAGTGGCGGATTCAGTTGTTGTAAACCCCTGTCTATCATTGAGGCATCTAAATGACAGCCTGTTCCGGTATTGATTTGGATGACTTTAGAACCTGTTTCTTTAATTTTTTTGGCATCGTTAGCAGTTTCTTGGTCGCCTTCAATGACACTAATAGATAATTGATGTTTTAAATCATTAATAGTGCGAGTTAAAAGAGTTGTTTTCCCAGCACCGGGAGAACTCATTAAATTTAAAGCAAGAATATTTCGACCTTTAAACCATCCCCGATTTTGGGCAGCTAGCAGGTTATTTTTTGCTAATATATCCTGTTCTAAAGATATCGTTGTATTGTGTATTTTGGCATGAATTTGAGGTGCTTCTATATGAGTGTCATGACTGTGGGAGTGAGTGATGACAGTTCCATCTGGTAAAGTGTGAGTATGATGATGTTCAGCTTCATCTGTTTCTAAATTTGTAATTTTTATTTCGCCATCATCAGAACAACCGCAGGTTACACACATAATTCCTCTATTTCTATTTCTTTAATTTTAAGTTCTTCACCAGTAATTAAATCTAATTGCACGCTTCCACAATTACAAATTCCATAAGGTTTATCTAAATAAACTTCTGCGCCGCATTGGCGACATCGCCCTAAGCCAGGAATTTCCAAAATTTCTAATGTCGCCCCTTCTAAAACTGTGCCTTGGGTGCAAATATCAAAACAAAATCGGATTGCGTCGGGCATAATGGCTGAAAGTTTGCCAATTTCTAATAAAACTCGCTGTACTTTTGCACCTTTGGCGTGTTCAGTCACAATTGCCACAATATTTTGGGTAATTCCAAGTTCGTGCATACTATAAAATCTATTAACAAATTCGTGGTAATTGGTCGCCTACCAACATATCAACAATTCTTTCAGCACCAAAAATTGTTTTTAATAATACGATACCTGGGGGTGAAGGAATAACTTCGCCAATAATACAAGCATCTTTGCCTGCTGGGTGAGATTTCATAGCGGATAAAACGTTTTCAGCATTCTTTTTTGGAACCACTACAGCTAACTTACCTTCATTAGCTAAATACAATGGGTCTAAACCGAGAATTTCGCAAACTCCGTTGACTTCTTCCCGCACTGGAATAGATTCTTCGTACAGACGAATCCCCACATTGGAACTGAGGGCAAATTCATTTAATACTGTAGCTAAACCACCGCGTGTAGCATCTCGCATAGCATGAACTTGGGGACATGCATGGAGAATAGTTTCTACTAAACTATGCAACGGCTGACAATCACTTTCAATATTAGTGTCTAAGGCTAATTCCCCACGGGCAATTAAAATTGCTGTACCATGATTGCCTATTTCACCATTAATTATTACTGCATCTCCAGGTTTAATATTGTGGGCGGAAATGTTAACTCCTCGCGGGATGATACCAATACCAGCAGTATTAATAAAGAGTTTATCGGCAGCACCACGATGTACAACTTTTGTGTCACCAGTGACAATTTGAATACCCGCTTTTTCTGCGGCTGCTTTCATACTGTTTGCGACACGGCGTAAGGTTTCTACAGGTAATCCTTCTTCTAAAATTACGCTACAAGTTAGATATAAAGGTTTAGCACCACTGACAGCTAAATCATTAACTGTACCGTTTACGGCTAATTCTCCTATATCACTACCGGGGAAAAATAACGGGTCTACAACATAAGAATCTGTTGTAAATGCCAGTCTGTCTCCTTGTTGGAGGAGAGGGGCTAGGTTGAAGCTGGCTTGGTCTTCTAATTGTGAGAGAATTGGGTTATCAAAATTGTTGATAAAGATATCATCTATTAAATCGCGCATGGCTTTACCACCGCTACCATGTGCGAGAGTTATGTGAGTATCTTGCACTTTTCCTTGGCGACGGCGGATTTGTTCTATTTTTTGGATTGGGTTTGTGGGGGGGAAATTCATATTAAATTTTTTTTAAACGCAAAGGGACGCAGAGGGAAGCGCAGAGGTACGCGGAGTCTTTAGTCTGAGGTGAAGCCGCAGGCGGGGAGAGGTTCTTGAGTTATTTTTGGTTTTTGGGTGATTGTTCTTTTGGCAATGGTCGAGAGTCGTCCATATTTGTAATAGGCTGCACAAGCGCCTTCGGAAGATACCATGCAAGTACCAATGGGGGTTTCTGGGGTGCAGGCTGTACCGAATACTTTACACTCCCAAGGTTTTAAGACTCCTTTGAGGATTTCTCCACATTTACAAGCTTTATGGTCGGCTACTTTGAGGTTAGGAATGATAAATTTAAGTTCGGCATCAAATTGGGCATATTCAGGTTGAATTTTTAATCCTGAATAGGGGATGTCACCTAAGCCGCGCCAATCAAAACTATCTCGGATGGCGAAAACTTTATTTATGGCTTGTAGGGCTACTGTATTTCCGCTTTTTTGGACAATTCGGTTATATTGGTTTTCGACTTCACAACGATTTTCTACTAGCTGTTGCAATAGCATCCAAATTGATTGGAGAATATCTAAGGGTTCAAATCCTGAAACAACTATTGGCTTATTATATTGTTGGGAAATAAATTCATAAGGGTCTGTGCCAATTACCATGCTGACATGGCCTGGCCCAACAAATCCATCTAGTTGTAAGTCGGGATTATCTAATAGTGCTTTCAGGGCGGGAATCACGAGAACGTGATTGGAAAACATACTAAAGTTATGAATTTTTTCGGCTGCGGCTTGCAGGATGGTGAAGGCGGTGCTGGGGGCTGTGGTTTCAAAGCCTAATGCGAAGAAGACTACTTCTTTGTCAGGGTTATCTCTGGCAATTTGCAGGCTATCTAAGGGAGAGTACACCATACGGATGTCTGCACCTTGTGCCCTGGCTTGCAGCAAAGTAGTTTTGGAACCGGGAACTCGCATTGCGTCGCCAAAGGTGGCAAAAATGACGTTATGATTTTGGGAGATTGCGATCGCATCATCTAATCTCCCTTTTGGCATAACGCATACTGGACAACCAGGGCCATGAATTAGTTCGATGGTTTGGGGTAATATTTCTTCGATACCATATTTAAATATGGAATGGGTATGTCCGCCGCATACTTCCATGATTTTGATGGGTTTTTCTAGCTGGTGGCATAATTTGGCGATTTCGCGGAGTATGGCTTCTGCTTTTTCCGGTTCGCGGAATTCGTCAACATATTTCATAAGGATTTAGGAATAGTTAATTTCGCTTTTGTGGTAGGGAATTTTTTTACGAACCGCCAAGACGCCAAGAACGCCAAGGAAGAAAGAGGTGAGTTTTAAACCCTTTCTTTACGTGAGACAAGAAAAGTCTATTATTTAATACCATTTTTTTGTAAAGCTGCGCTAAATCTCTTAATTTCTTATTTCTTGGCGTACTTGGCGCTCTTGGCGGTTCGTTCTTTATTTCTTGCACTATAGGCGCATTTTCATACAGAATTGGTACAAGTATTAATTCCTGCTTGTGCTGCTGCTAATTCTTGAAAAAGTTGTAATGTTTCTGCTGCTTCTTGTTCGTTAATTCGATTCATTGCAAAGCCAACATGAACTAATACCCAATCACCAATACAGGCTCCGGGAGGATGTTGTTCATCAACGATACAAGCAATATTTACTTCGCGCTTAACACCACCAATGTTAACTAGTGCTAATTTATGGTTAACGTTGGTAATTTCTATAATTTGTCCGGGGATTCCTAAACACATTTTTTTATTCTTTAAGATAAACTAACCGCAGAGGCGCGGAGAACACAGAGAAAATTACTTGTGACAGAAAGCTTGTAAAATATCAAGACTCATGTATTAATTGCGCGGCTGCAATAACTGCTTGTCCTAAAGATAAGCCGCCGTCATTAGCTGGAACTAAGCTATGAGTGAGTACTTTTATTCCCAATGTTTCTAATCGTTTGGTAACTTGCTGTAACAATATACAATTTTGAAATACTCCTCCGGTTAAAGCTACCTGATTAATCAGATTTTCTTGGTAAAGATGCTTAACCATTTCCACGATGGCATTAGCTAAACCTTTATGAAATTTGGCAGCAATAACTGGTTGTGGAATCTGCTGCTGCAAGTCATTAAGTAAGGCTTGCCACATTGGACGCTGGTCTATATAGTAAATACTATCTGAAATGCTAAAGTTAAAAGGATAAATTAGCGTTTCTTTATCATTATTTAAGCTGCTAACATCTACTATAGCTTCCATTGCGATCGCAGCTTGTCCTTCATAGCTACATTCTTCAGGGCAAATACCGATAGCCGCCGCTACTGCATCGAACAATCGCCCCACTGAAGAAGCTGGAGGAGAGTTAATTTTTTTCTCTATAAGTTGATTGAGTAGTTTTAGCGGTTTTTTATTCAGAAATTTTACGATTTC
The DNA here is from genome assembly GCF_034931145.1 of Nostoc sp. UHCC 0252. Taxonomy (NCBI): domain Bacteria; kingdom Bacillati; phylum Cyanobacteriota; class Cyanophyceae; order Nostocales; family Nostocaceae; genus Nostoc; species Nostoc sp. UHCC 0252. The sequence continues at coordinate 83,339 of NZ_JAYGHE010000003.1, forward strand.
TAAATCAGCGTACTGTTGTTGGCAATCATCCCAAAGTTGAGCAGATATTAATTGGGCATAAGTATTACGCCAAGGCTGATAAATTGCTTGTTCACCACCAATCATTGCCACTGGTTTAAATGTTGCTAGTCGCTGAAATTGGCGATAATCTGCTAAAAGAAATTCTCCGCCCCAGAGCGTACCATCATCACCGTAGCCTAATCCATCTAAAGCAATACCTAATACTGGAGAAGAATTTAAAGGAATTCTATTTTCTGCCATGCAAGCAGCAACATGAGCATGATGATGTTGGATTTGATGAATTGGAATTTGATTTGTATCTGCCAGTTTTTTACCAAGTTTGCTTGAGAGATATTCTGGATGTTTATCAATGACAATTACTTCTGGTTTATGTTTAAATAAATCTAAGTATAAATTTAAAGTCTCTTGATAGGCATTGAAAGCCGCAGCATTTTCTAAATCTCCCAAATGTTGAGAGATAATTGCTTCTCCTTCACGTAATAAGCAAAAGGTATTTTTTAACTCACTACCCATCGCTAAAATTTGCGGTACATTATGAAGTCCCGGTGGTAAGCTAATAGATGCTGGTGCATATCCTCTAGCACGGCGAATTGTTTGAATTTTATCACCGATAACTCTCACCACTGAATCATCTACTCGATTAATAATCTCTCGATTGTGAAAAAGAAAGTAATCAGCGATTGTCCCTAATTTATCTTTTGCTTCGTCGTTATCAATACATTGTGGTTCATCTGCAAGATTACCACTTGTTAAAACAATTGGGCGATTCATCCGCCGGAGAATTAAATGATGTAAAGGCGTATAAGGTAGCATGAAACCAAGGGTATTTTGCCCCAATGCTATCGATGGTGCTACTTTTTTACCTGTCGCTTGTAGCAAAACAATTGGTGCAGCAGAACTTGTCAATAATTCTTTTTCTTTGGCGTTGACTGTGCAATATTCTTCAATTACCTTAATATCTCGCGCCATTAAAGCAAAAGGTTTATGATAGCGCTTTTTACGCTGACGCAGTTTTTGTACAACGGTTTCCTGAGTCGCATCACAAGCTAAATGAATACCACTTAGCCCTTTAATTGCGACAATCTCGCCTTTTTGCAACAAGGTACAAACGGCATCCACATCATCTAGCATAGAAAACATGGAAGCAGTAACCGATTTACCATCAGCACGTTCTAACCAAGCTGTGGGGCCGCAAGCATGACAAGCTACAGGTTGGGCGTGAAAACGGCGGTTTTCAACATCATTGTATTCCTTTGCACATTCGGGACATATAGCAAACGCAGACATACTGGTATTGCTTCTGTCGTAAGGAATGGCACGAATAATACTCAGGCGAGGGCCGCAATAAGTACAGTTAGTAAAGGGGTAACGATAAAAGCGGCTAAAAGGGTCGAATATTTCTTGTTGACATTGTGGACAAGTGGCTGCATCAGGGGTAATTTCTGTTTTAATGGCATTACTAATACTAGTAGAAATCACAAAGTTATCAAATTTTAAGTCACCTTCATAAGGAGTTCTTGCTAATTGATTAATTCTTGCCAATGGTGGACATTCTGTTTGCAATCTGGCAATAAATTTGGTTATTGCTTCCTCACTACCGGATACCCGAATTAATACACCTTCACCATCATTACAAACATCTCCACCCAAACCGCAGGCTTTAGCAAGACGATATACAGTAGGACGAAACCCTACTCCTTGAACTGTGCCGCGAACTCTAATTTCTTCAGTCGCCATACAAATCTTACTTTTAAAAATTACGAATTATTAAACTGCCATAGCAATATTCGGTTATTTCCAGAATCAGCAATTACTGCCGTATTGCCACAAAGTTTTATGCCATAACACCAATTTAAGCTATCTCGTTTTGGCAATCCAAAATTACGATTTTCACCTTTGTTTTGAAAATTTATTTGTCCTGCTAACCCATCTGCCATTACACCTTGCAGTGATAAAATTGATTCTGGCTTTCTCCATCCTAACAAACGAGAATTAGCAGTATCTGCCACTACTAACCAATCTCCAGCCACTGCTACACCATAAGGCATACTTAAACTACTAGCACTAGGATAATAAACTCCTTGATTCATTTCCACAAAATCAAAGCTTTTTTGTCCTAAAACTACTGCACAAGGAGTATTATTTTCTGTAGGCATTCCCTGCCAAATCATTACTCGGTGATTACCTGCATCGCTGACAACCAAATTCTCTCCCCAAAAGGCGATGTCGTGACACCAACGCATACTCGCTGCGTTTGGAGAATCACCGCCGTTTTCATTACGAGATATCATATCCGGTTGTCCCAAAACTAAATCAGCAGGTTGACCATTTTCTGTTGGTAACTGATGCCAAATTAATAGTCTTCGATTACCAGTGTCAGCAATGAATAGCCGTCCTTGATGATAGTAAACACCATAAGGCCAGTGCATTGTACTAGCAGATGCTTGCTGATTTCCTCGATTTGGTTCATTATCAGTAAAATTAACTTGCCCTAACACCAAATCTGCTGGAACATTGCTATCTTCTGGTAAGTTTTTCCAAATTAAAACCCGATGATTCCAAGCATCTGCTACAGCTAACCCTTCGCCGCAAGCACAAATCCCTGTTGGTACACTTAAAGTTGCCCTTCCCGGTGTATTTTTAGCATTTTGTCCTTCATGGTAAAAATCAGGTTGTCCAATTACCCAATCAGCCTCTTGACTATCTCTTGTAGGTAAATTTTGCCATCCTAATAATCGATGATGTCCAGTATCTGATACCCATAAAGGGCCAGTTTCTGATAACAAACAAGCACCACGAGGCCCAAACATTGTTGTGGCATTAGGTGCTACAGGTATAACTAATTGTTCTGGTTCAATAATATTGCCTAAAATTACCTCTGCACCTTGAGGTAATAGAGGTAAATATTGAGAAACTTCTGTTCCTTCTAGCGGTAATTGTGATATGGGATTAATTATAATTGGGATATCCATAAACCGCAGTTAGACGCTAATAATTATTTAAAAACATTAATCTTGATTAGCGTGTAACAACAGTAACAGTTTTGCATTATGCTTCTTTCAAATTCAGTTCAAACTTTTAATCAACTTCGGTATTAATCAATTCTAAAAAAATCTAGCTAACCTTAGTAACTTTTGCTACATGGCGAATCTTTTGCATGAGTGCGCGATGTACTGAAATGAGTAAGCGAACTGGGGTTTGAGAAAGTAAAAGCTGATTTTGCTTACGGAAAACACCAAAATGAGTAAGTAAAAGCTGCTTTTGCTTACGGAAAACACCAAAATGAATAAGTGAAAGCTGCTTTTGAGAAAGTAAAAGCTGATTTTGCTTGCGGAAAACACCAAAATGAGTAAGCAAACAGGGGTTTGAATAAGTCAAATGACCTTTTGAGAAAGTAATATGCCTCTTTACTTTCTCAAAACACTAAAATCAATACCTAAATTACACAAATGAGAATTAATTTAAAGATATTGAGGAAGCATTCAGACATTTGGCTTGCACAAAATACTAAAAGCAATGCGCGAACTACTGAAATGAAAAAGCAAAGTAGCTGTGATTGACTAATCGTCAAGTATATTTGCCGTGTTACCTTTGCATCATTTTTGCAGTTTCACAAAAACCTTATCGCCTTTAATCTTGACTGGATACGACTGAAGCGAAATATCAGGTGCAGTTAAGCATTCACCTGTCTCTAATTTGTACTGGAATCCGTGAGAAGGGCAGGTAATAATACCATTTTCAACTTTACCCTTTTCTAAGGGAGATCCTAAATGAGCGCAACCATTACGATAGCATTTTACTGTAGCACCTTGGCGATGTAAAATTAGTGAAGTACCAGCAAGTTGTACTACCACTACGCTAAATTCAGGAACTTCATCAAGGGTCGCTACTTTCATCCAAGTACAAGTTATTTTTGCAGAAAACGGACTGATTAAACTAGAATGAGCGTTATTAACAGTAGAACTGTTATTGACTGCCACTACTTTGGTAATTTCGGGACAATGGTTTTTTATTGCCTGTTCTATTCCCTGAGATAAAGTTAAAGTAGAAGTCGGACAACTGCTGCAAGTTCCGATTAATTTAACTTCTACTGTATCTGGTGGTTTAATTGCCACTAATTCTACATCACCGTTATGGCTTTTTAAAGCTGGGCGAACTTCTTCAAGTGCTATCTGAATGCGTTGTGAAAGCGGAGGTTTTGGTGGTTTGACTAATTCATGATAAAGTAGCACTGCATAGACTACTTCATCTGCAACTGCATGGCGCAAAGCTGGCATTGATTCTTCTTTCAGGCTTTTAATCAAATTAGTAAATGCAGCCTTATGCAAAGCTTCAATTGCTCTTTTTAAACCTACTGCTACACACCGTTGGCTTTCATCCCACTCGGATATAATTGCCTCAAAACGGTTAATTTCTTGAACCAATTCTTCCAGGTTTGTCATTTGTCATTTGTCATTTGTCATTGGACATTAGGCATTGGTTATTCATCAATGACAAATCACTTCATTTTGAAGTCTTTGAGGAGGAATGGCATAATCATGCCCGTTACTAAGCTAGATAATATTATTGGTAGGTAGAAGGGAATCGGGGCTTGTGCGAGTAACACGAGCAGTAAGAAACCTACAGCAATACCAATAGTAGTTTGCTTGACAAAATACACTGGGTCGCGTAGTAGTTTTCCTTTAAAAAATAACTTAGCAGAAAACCAACCTATCTCTAACATTTTTCTCCTAATAATTTGCCAAGAAATTTAAGGCGGCAAGCCCTAAGAGGATGGCGGGAATTACACCCGCAGGGGCAAATAATGCTCCAAGCATTGCTGAAAACTGATAGCCTATATCCTTTCCAGCTAATAGCATTCCACCAATTGCACCGCCAACCATAGATAAGGCTGCTGCTATGATTAGCCACACTAATTCTGTTGCTATGTTCAGCTCGCCATCTGCTAAACTAGTGAGAAAATTTATCAGATTTGGCGTTGTTAAAATATCTCTCATGCTGTTTTTTTGCTCATTGTTAAAGTGATAGGAATTAAATGAGGCTCATAACTCCTAACCCTTCATTTCTGCTTCTACATCTTGTAGTGCTTGAACTACCACCTCTGCTTGTTCAATTTGTTGATATTCCGTAAATACTTTTAAAGCAGCTTGATAGTAAGCACGCGCTTGCAAAAGATTTTTAGGATTACCAGCTTCCGGTTTTTCTGGGTCGTCTGGTAAATTGAATAGGGCGTTGGCTTTGTTTGAAATTGTGTTAGCGTACTCTAAAGGTGTATCTTTGAGATTACGCACTTTTAACGCTTCGTCATAAGCTGCGATCGCTCTTAAGTTATTCTCCACAGGATGGGAACTCACTAGATATTGCAAAGCGTTGCCTAAGTTGTTTTGCAACATCGCATATTCTCTAGGATGGTCAATCAAATTAATGTGCTTTAGTGCCACCTCAAATGATTGCACAGCTAACCCTTGACGCAAGTATTCCCGTTCTGATGCTAGGGGCATAGAAAGGTAAGCGATCGCAATATTGTTATACAAAATCGCGTATTCTTGGGGGTAATCCTCCCAAGTAAACACCCGCAACGCCTCATGATAAGCCTGGATGCTGTCGGTTATCCGCGCCAAATTGAATGGCACAAGCGACTGCAACACCAGCCCAAAATTCATTTGCGTCTCTGCCACTTCCTCTGGCGTTGCTAATTGTTGTAAAATCGGTAATGCCTCTTCATAACCGACTTTAGCTTGCATCAACAGTTGGTAATCAGCATCCGGTATTGCCTGTAACGTCCCCGCCATACCCACCTGGGCCCTGGCTTTTAATAGGGGATACTCCTCACCACACATTTCATAGGCCCGGTAATATAACCCAACTGCATTTCGCAAGTCTTGGGCAGCTTTGGGCTTTTTTTGAAAACCCTGTGCTATCTCAATCAGCATCTGGATTTTTTCTTCTGCTGAGGCTGACTCTGAAGCAACAGCTGCTACCGCAGCCTTCACTGCTGAATCTGTAATGCTGGGGGTCATAACTCTGCCGTACTCTAGCCAATTGGGAATTGAGTCTGTTAACACCCATGAACGAACGAGACACGTTTACGCATTTCATCACGGGCCATACTGATTTACGCAGGCTTCGAGTCCTTTAGGCGGAATTCCCCTTTTTTATCTGAGACTAGGGCTAATGATTAAGGACTAGGGAAATCGATCCCATGTCCAATATCCAATACCCCATGCCGAATCAATTTGTTTACTATAAAACACCCTATTTCTAAAATTCTAGGGGGTAATTGCTAATATTAATGTCAGCTTTAAACACCTAATATTTTGAAAACACTTTTTGTATCATCACTCGACACAATCCGAATATTATTTATTGAATTGTTGACATACATATATGCACTATCTTACCAGTTAATTTTTGTATACTCAAAAGATTTGTCACGGGATCGTCGAAGTGTAAAATATATTCATCAACGACTGTAAAACAAGCTACCTTGAAAACAGACAGTATCTTCTATCGGATCTTTCAGAGTATTCCTACTACTTTCTTTGAACTGATTAACCAACCGCCCCAACTAGCTAATGTTTACCAATTTTCTTCAGTAGAAGTCAAACAACTGGCGTTTAGAATCGATGGTGTTTTTCTCCCAAATACGCCAGACTTACCGATTTATTTTGCTGAAGTGCAATTTCAACCAGACAAAAAATTCTACTCACGCTTATTTACTGAAATCTTTAACTATCTCGACAAAACTGAATTAACCAACAATTGGCGTGGTGTTGTCATCTTCCCCAACCGCAGCGTTGATACTGGAGATACCGAAAGATATACAGAATTACTCAACTCCCAACGAGTAACTCGCGTCTATCTTGACGAATTAAGCTCAATTGAAACATCATCAATCGGTATAGAGACAGTTAAACTCATCATTGAACCCGAATCAACTGCGACAACAAGAGCTATAGAGATAGTCAACAGTGCCCGACAGCAAATTCCAGATGTCGCTACTATTAGGGAAATTATACAATTGATAGAGACGATATTAATCTATAAGTTGCCACGATTGACCCAGGAGGAGATAGGAAAAATGTTTGGATTAAATGACTTAAGGCAAACTAGATTTTACCAAGATGTTTTTGAAGAGGGTAAACAAGAAGGCAAACAAGAAGGTAAACAAGAAGGTAGGCAAGAAGGTAAGTTAGAAACGATACCCCAGTTACTAAGGTTGGGTTTGAGTATTGAACAGATAGCTCAAGCGTTAGGTTTGGACGAACAAATTGTTAGGCAAGCTGCACAACCAAAATCTTAAAACAACTTATATATAGCTGACGGGGTGCAAAGTGTTGTACCCCAAGATTTTACTGAATTTGAATCGGTTATTGCATTAAAATCTAACTGCTTCAAATACTTATCCTTTTGCACAAATTAACAGTTTATATAGTAATCCTAAATTAGTTGTGAAAATCGAGAGACTAAGATCCCCGACTTCTTTGAGAAGTCGGGGATCTTATTGTTCATAACAGAGCTATAACCAAAATAAATTCAGTACGTAAAGGTTATTTAATGTCATGATGTCAAAAAAAAGCTAATATTTTTACTATTCTTTATTTGTTAAATATGTTACAGATACAATAGAGATAATCATTTAAAATGAGCTTGATAAAAACTCAGTTATTGTTAATGATTAATTCTTTTTTAATGAAAGTGAATTAGACAAAAAATATCTTAAAATTAAAAAATAAATATTGATAAACAGGTGAGACTTTACAAGCATTATCACCTACATCATGCATGGTAAACAATAGAAAAATACCTAGCCGATGACTAACGTACTATGGCTACAAGGTGGTGCTTGTTCAGGCAACACCATGTCATTTCTCAATGCCGAAGAACCGACAGTCTGCGATTTAATTGCCGACTTTGGCATCAATTTACTTTGGCATCCTTCCTTGGGATTGGAACTAGGTAACAACTTACAAAAGCTGCTGCGGGATTGTATTTCTGGCACAATTCCTTTAGATATCTTGGTATTTGAAGGCAGCGTTGTTAACGCCCCCAACGGCACTGGTGAATGGAATCGGTTTGCCGATCGCGCCATGAAAGATTGGTTAGCAGACCTCGCCAAAGTCGCTAAATTTATTGTAGCCGTGGGAGATTGTGCCACATGGGGAGGAATTCCTGCCATGTCACCCAACCCCAGCGAATCGGAAGGTTTACAATTTCTCAAACGTCAAGAAGGCGGCTTTTTAGGGAAAGACTTTGTGTCTCAAGCCGGATTACCTGTAATTAATATACCTGGATGTCCCGCCCATCCCGACTGGATTACGCAGATATTAGTTGCGATCGCTACTGGACGCATAGCAGACATTGCTTTCGATGAACTTAATCGTCCTCAAACCTTCTTCAACACCTATACCCAAACAGGTTGTACCCGCAACGTCCACTTTGCCTACAAAGCATCAACCGCCGAATTTGGTCAGCGCAAAGGCTGCCTATTTTATGACTTGGGTTGTCGTGGCCCCATGACTCATTCCTCCTGCAACCGCATCTTATGGAACCGCGTCTCATCCAAAACTCGCGCCGGAATGCCTTGTTTAGGTTGCACAGAACCAGAATTTCCCTTCTTTGACCTCAAACCAGGAACCGTATTTAAAACCCAAACAGTAATGGGAGTTCCCAAAGAATTACCGCCAGGAGTCAACAAAAAAGACTACGCCTTACTCACAATGGTTGCAAAAGATGCAGCGCCACCTTGGGCAGAAGAAGACTTTTTTACAGTTTAGTCATTGGTCATTGGTCATTAGTCATTTGTCCTTTGTGATTTGACCAATGACTATAATTTTTCATACTCCCCTCTACCCTTCAACGAAAAATCAAGTATTTCGACCATTTTACAGGGAGGCGAGTGAATAATTACCAATGATAAATGACTAATGACAAAGGACAAATGACAAATAACAAAGGACAAATGACAAATGACAATTCAATCATTAGACATTTCGCCCGTTGGTAGAGTTGAAGGCGATTTAGATGTCCGAGTCGATATTGAACACGGAAGAGTAGTCAACGCCTGGACACACGCGGAACTATTTCGCGGATTTGAAGTTATCCTACGCGGTAAAGACCCCCAAGCCGGATTAATAGTTACACCTCGCATTTGCGGTATTTGCGGCGGTTCTCACTTAACTTGTGCATCTTGGGCATTAGATACAGCTTGGGAAACAGAAGTTCCTCGCAATGCAATTTTGGCGAGAAATCTCGGTCAAATTGTCGAGACAATTCAAAGCATCCCCCGCTATTTTTATGGTTTGTTTGCTATTGACTTAACAAATAGAAAATACCGCAATAGTCGCTTTTATGAGGAAGCTGTTAAACGCTTTGCCGCCTTCACTGGCAAATCTTACGAACTAGGCATAACAATTTCCGCTAAACCCGTAGAAATTTATGCACTCTTAGGCGGACAATGGCCACATTCTAGCTACATGGTTCCCGGTGGCGTGATGTGCGCCCCAACCTTAACAGACATTACCCGCGCTTGGGCGATTCTCGAATATTTCCGCACTAATTGGTTAGAACCAGTGTGGTTAGGTTGTTCATTAGAACGCTATGAACAAATCCAAACTTATGATGACTTTAGAGACTGGTTGGATGAAGACCGAAATCATCGAGATTCCGACTTAGGTTTTTATTGGCGCATGGGTTTAGATATCGGTCTAGATAGATATGGCGCTGGTGTTGGTAAATATGTGACTTGGGGATATTTAGCCCATGAAGATAAATACCAAAAGCCGACTATCGAAGGGCGAAATGCGGCAATGATCATGAAAAGTGGAGTGTACGACAGCTTCGCAGACACTCACGTTTTAATGGATCAGTCATTTACCCGCGAGAATACAACTCACTCTTGGTACGATGAGGGGACAGAGGATATTCACCCTAGCGATCGCACCACTAAACCCACTGCAATCAATACAAAGGACTTCGATAACGCCTATTCTTGGTCGAGTGCAGTCCTGCACAAAGACTTCGGACGCTTGGAAACTGGCCCCTTAGCGCGTCAATTAGTCGCCGGTGGTAAACATGGCGAATCTTGGCAACACTACGACGGATTTATCCTAGATGTATTCAAAGAGATGGGTGGTGCTAGTATTCATGTGCGTCAGCTAGCACGAGTTCACGAACTTGTCAAGTTATATCGGCAAGCTGAACATTGTTTGCGCGAATTCAAATTAAACGACCCTTGGTATATCAAACCCACAGAAAAAGATGGACGCGGTTGGGGTGCAACCGAAGCAGCACGCGGTTCTTTATCTCACTGGGTGGAAGTGGAGGGTGGTAAGATTAAAAATTACCAAGTGATTGCCCCAGGTACTTGGAATATCGGCCCTCGTGACGGTGAAGGAATCCGCGGCCCCATTGAAGAAGCTTTAATTGGGACACCCATTTACGATTCTAGCGATCCAGTGGAAGTTGGTCATGTGGCGCGATCGTTTGATTCATGTTTGGTGTGTACAGTCCACGCCCACGATGCGAAGACTGGTGAAGAGTTAGCGCGTTTTCGGACTGCTTAAAGGATGCTACTTTCTAATAGCTAGGACTTACGCAATAACTCTCTGAAACCTTATTCCTTTGCGTCCTTTGCGTCCTTTGCGGTTCGTTTTTTCATGATTTTGCGTAAGTCCTGATAGCTAATGGCTAATTATTTATTCAGTTAGTCATTAGCTGTGTTTTTTACTATGTTAAACAAGTGCTTTTGATGTGGGCATTACGGATATTTGATGGCTGAAAATATGGTAAATTCCAAAAATCATACGCTGCACTTGTCGCTGCTATGTCTCCCCAAGCTTGAGGTACGCTACTAGCTGGGCTGCCAAATCTTTCACAATACGTACAAGGCGCTTGTTTCTTCTCGTATCCCCTAAGTCTGCTTGTTGCAATTCTGACTCTGCCCATTTTTGCATGATGCACCATCACCCACAACTATACTTTCTCTCACAACTATATCCATCAACCGTTTTGGTCTAAATTTTAAGTATTTTGTCTGTTTGTTAAGAAATATCTGGGTAATAGATAGCCTTCACAAGGGGAGGGGTGATTCAAGGATTTTTGCAAGAGGTCTATTGCTAGGGTTTTAACTCTATGCCTTTTGAGGAGGTAAAAAATCATGCAAAATTTGTGTAGTCATTGCGAGCGGAGTGAAGCAATCGCCTGGGATTGCTTCGCTCCGCTCGCAATGACAAAAGAGATATTTTTGACTCTCACAAAAATAGCATGAACCGAAAATCACTAAATTTCATCAAAGTCAACATCCTAGTCTATTGCTGAATACCGGATGTTTAATGCTGGAATTATTCTTAGCACTGGGTAGTATACATAACAAATACTTACTTATTTGTTAGTCCTACGAGTACCTTAATGATTGAAATCCTAGCCACACTTTCTGCCTCTGCCGCAGCAGGAATGAGAATAGGCATACCTTTGCTAATTATTGGACTATTGCAGGGTAGTAACTTATGGTCACAAGTTCCAATTTTATCTCACATTTCCCCACCACTATTGTTAGGCTGCCTCACCTTTTGGTCTTTAGTTGAACTATTAGCCTCAAAAAAGCTATGGGGACAAAGATTGTTACAACTGGTTCAGTTATTCATGTCTCCCATCGTGGGGGCAATTATGGGTTTAGCAGTCGCTAATGCAACAGCAACACCACACTGGTTGATTGCCTGTATTGGGGGTTCATTAGCTTTGGTACTTCAGCTAGTTCAAGTTGGTTGGTTCTATCGCTTACGTGGCTTACCCTTGTGGGCGGTCTTTCTTCAAGATACCTTGTGCATTGCTCTAGTACTTTTTGCCTTTGATGCTCCCTGGCAAGGAGGATTAATTGCTTTAATACTGCTTTGGTTTGCAGTTCGTAGCGCCAAGCAGTGGTATGACTGGTATCACAGAAGGGGATAGGGCAGGGGGCAGGGGGCAGGGGGCAGGGGGACAAGGGGACAAGAGGTGAGAACTTGAAACAAATACTTTCCCCTTGTCCCCAATTTTCCTTGTCCCCAAGTCCTCTTCCCAACTCCCAATTCCCTTTATTGCAAAAGCCCAATCATGTGCAAGAAGCCGTGACCGGTAATCAACTCGATAATTAAGGCGATAAAGCCTAGCATAGCAATTCGACCATTCCAGACTTCAGCGCTAGTAGTTAGACCCCATTCCCAACGCTCTTGGGGGTACATTTTCACCATTTTTTTCATTTGGGCTGCTTGCGAAAGCTTGAAGCTGGGGTTTTTCAGCGCATCAATTACTAAGTCTGCAAGTGCATTAATAAATACTGGATGGGTATTAGGCGCAGGAACGCGGCGGAAGTTGTGAATTCCTGATTCTTCTGCTACTTCTCGATACTCAATATCAATTTCTTGCAGTGTCTCAATATGCTCTGAGACAAAACTGATTGGCACGACAACCAAATCTTTAACGCCTTGTGCGCCTAATTCTTTGAGCGCATCTTCAGTATAAGGTTGCAACCATTCTACTGGGCCGACACGACTTTGATAAGCTAAGGTGTGAACATTGGGACGATTGAGGGTCTGCATAATCAGAGCAGTACATTCCTCAATTTCTTGCTGGTAAGGGTCGCCAGCCTCTTCAACATAGCTTTTCGGAACGCCGTGAGCGCTGAAGAATATATGAACCTCGTCTGGATTAGGAAACTGCTCAAGTTCTTGGGCTATGAGTTGGGCCATTGATTGGAGGTAGCCCGGTTGTTTGTACCAAGAAGGAATAACGGTATATTCAATGGGCTGAAGTTTTGGGTCTTCTTGCCAAAGCTTATCTAAAAGCCGGAAGCTGGAACCACTAGTACTGATAGAAAACTGGGGATATAGTGGTAATATTACCAGGTGTTCTATATTGTCTTGCGTGATCTGTGCGATCGCTTCTTCTGTATAAGGATGCCAATAACGCATTCCCACGTAGATATTGGCTTCTTGTCCTAAATGACCCAGTTGTTCTTTTAAAGCTTGACCTTGCGCTTCTGTGATCCGCCGCAGTGGGGAACCACCACCGATTTGCTTATAATTTTCTTGAGATGTTCTGGTTCGCCGCGAGGCAATAAACCAGGCTAAGGGCTTTTGCAACCAGCGAAACGGTAGGCGAATAATTTCTGGATCGGAAAATAGGTTATACAAAAACGGCCCGACATCTTCTAGCTTATCAGGGCCACCGAGATTGAGTAATAAGACGCCTACACGACCCATAGCTGTTACTTTCCCCCAATCTTTTCAGATTTTTTACTAATGTTAACAATATATCTTTATTAAATAATAAAGCTTAATAGCAAGGAAATATGCAATGGCAACAATTTTAAGGGATTGGAGTTACCGCTATCAGTGGTTTTATGATGGTATCTCTCGTTTAGCAGCCTTAAGTTTAGGTGGTGAAGCGCGTTTTCGGCAACTTGCTTTGCAAGGCTTAACAATTCACTCAGATAGTCAGGTTTTGGATTTATGTTGCGGTAGTGGTCAAACAACACAATTTTTAGTAAAATTTTCACAAAATGTAACAGGATTGGATGCCTCACCTAAGTCTTTGGAACGGGCGCGGCTAAATGTCCCTGAAGCGTCTTATGTTGAATCTTTTGCTGAGGAGATGCCATTTGCAGATAATCTGTTTGATGTGGTGCATATCAGCGTTGCATTACATGAGATGCAGCCTCAGCAATTACGAAAAATTATTAATGAAGTTTATCGGGTGTTGAAGCCAGGAGGGGTGTTTACACTGGTAGATTTTCACGCTCCAACAAATCCGATATTTTGGCCTGGAATCTCACTATTTTTGTTCTTGTTTGAGACGGAAACAGCTTGGAAATTGTTGAAAACTGATTTGGCTGGATTGTTAAGTGAAGTTGGGTTTAATGTGAGTGAGCCAACTTTATACGCAGGTGGCAGTTTGCAAGTGATACAGGCTAACAAGTGAAGCATACTGCTTAAATAAAAGCAGGTATTTTACCTGCTCTATCCATCAAAGATGAGTAATTGTTATATTCAAATTAGCATGATTAAATTTTGAGGTTAATAAACATGACACAGGAATTAATAGACCTCAGAACTTGTATTCAGGAAGGACGTTACACAGATGCCTTGGCAATTGTTGATGAATTAGAAGGCATGAGTAAACAAGCTATTTTGCGGAATATCCAAGCTTATTTAAGGATTCTGCTGATTCATTTGATTAAGAACCAAGTAGAACAACGATTAACTGGTTCATGGGCTAATTCTATTCGTAATTCTATCCGAGAAATTAAAAAGCTGAATCTTAAAGATAATAAAACATCTTACTATATTAATTTAGATGAATGGGAGAATTTGATAGAAGAAGAAATTATTGAAGATGCGATGCCTGCGGCGGGCTACGCCAACGCAGATGCTAGTGAAGAAGTGATGAGTGGGGCATATAATCAATTCCAACTGGCTGAAATGGTAGACAAAAACCAGATAAATCAGACTGCTTTGAAGTTTTTAGCACTAACTTATTCTTATTCAGCTAAAGAGTTAGCCTTATCTGTGGCTGAAACTTTAACTCAGCTAATCGGTGGAGAAGATTGGAAAGCAGGTAGGCGGTAAAAAAATTGATAGATTGCAATTTGCAATGCGTCCGCGCCAAGTGGTCATTCTGGGGTAGTTTGTTTCAATCCCTAATAGGGATTTTGATGAATTGCAATTTCACTCAATTAAAGAACGCTTTACAATATGCTAATGTTTCAATCCCTAATAGGGATTTTGATAAATTGCAATTCTGCTGCTACTCCTGTGGATTGAGTTACCGTAGCTTCGTTTCAATCCCTGATAGGGATTTTGATAAATTGCAATTCTGCCATCCGAACGAGCATATCAACAGCTTCTGGATTGTTTCAATCCCTGATAGGGATTTTGATAAATTGCAATACTCAAGTCGTAAGCATGAAGATAATCGGTCGGATGTTTCAATCCCTGATAGGGATTTTGATAAATTGCAATCTAATTTTGATGCTGCTAACTATGAGGGGCCACCAGTGTTTCAATCCCTGATAGGGATTTTGATAAATTGCAATTTTCATGAATTCTGCCAGTGTGTTGGTCATAATTTTGTTTCAATCCCTGATAGGGATTTTGATAAATTGCAATCATTTGCTTGCAGATAATCCCAATCGTCTGCGGTGTTTCAATCCCTGATAGGGATTTTGATAAATTGCAATCCAACAGTTTAGGGATTGCTATTGTCTCTCGCGTTTCAATCCCTGATAGGGATTTTGATAAATTGCAATTTCTTGATCCAGATGATGCGATCGCTTATAAAAAGTTTCAATCCCTGATAGGGATTTTGATAAATTGCAATTTCCAGGATACAATTAATCATAGAGAAGATGTTTCAATCCCTGATAGGGATTTTGATAAATTGCAATTGTTTAACTTTTGCATGGTACTTATTTAGATCGGGGTTTCAATCCCTGATAGGGATTTTGATAAATTGCAATTTGTATTGATAACTTGTCCTGTTACATCTGCGTCAGTTTCAATCCCTGATAGGGATTTTGATAAATTGCAATCTGTTGCTTCAATACGCGGGACTAAATCTCTTTCAACATAAGTTCTGTTTCAATCCCTGATAGGGATTTTGATAAATTGCAATGGGCTATGATTTGCGATTGCTAGTAAAGTCAAAGTTTCAATCCCTGATAGGGATTTTGATAAATTGCAATTGCGCCGAAATCTCAGCCGCGTACCTCGAAGGAAGTTTCAATCCCTGATAGGGATTTTGATAAATTGCAATACACTTAAATGAGCATCCAAAGAAGTGGCTAATTGTTTCAATCCCTGATAGGGATTTTGATAAATTGCAATTCTTTCTTTGCCCACTCGTAAGCTGCTTTGATTTGTGTTTCAATCCCTGATAGGGATTTTGATAAATTGCAATCATCCAGGCAATTAATTCTGTAATAGAATTTATTTGTTTCAATCCCTGATAGGGATTTTGATAAATTGCAATCATGAGAATTTAAACCAGAACTGAGGAGCTAAAGGTTTCAATCCCTGATAGGGATTTTGATAAATTGCAATCATAAATTCCCCTTAGCATCAATCTATATAAACAAGTTTCAATCCCTGATAGGGATTTTGATAAATTGCAATCTTGAGCGCCAAAAAGATTATGCGGTTTCCATTGGTTTCAATCCCTGATAGGGATTTTGATAAATTGCAATTTATAGCTCCCGCAGTTGCAGTACTTGGAACTGGGGGTTTCAATCCCTGATAGGGATTTTGATAAATTGCAATTTGGTGGTAAAAATTGTATAGGTAAAGAAGCTTGGTTTCAATCCCTGATAGGGATTTTGATAAATTGCAATTCTTAGCAGCCATTCCTCAGATTTGGCAATATTTGTTTCAATCCCTGATAGGGATTTTGATAAATTGCAATAGCAGGAGCCTGAAACCCAAGCTGTATTTAGTTTTCAAGGTGCAGTTTCGCGGTTCAAGGGCAATCATAGCATTAGAGAATTCGTTTGGAAAGAGCGCTAGGAAAATTTAAAGGCTGAAATCGTGTTTTGATAAGCATTTCAGAGATTGCGCGGATGAGGATTAGGCGACTAAGAGGTTGAAAGCCTTGCTGGAGTTGGGATAGAAGCACTTTTTTCTAGCTGTGAAATTTGTACACCTACCCCTCCGCGCATTTGAGATGCAGGAACCTAGCCTGAAGGAGATTCAGCAAAGAAAATTGTTTCGTTTCGTGGCTGTTCTCCGCCAATGCGTTCGACTTTTCGCTGACAACAGCCACAGAGAAAATAAAAACGCACACTATCGGTATCGGGTTTAATCAATTTAGATAAACGCGATCGCAGTTTAGCATACTGAGTGAGAGTGATATCGCACTCGAACACACTCAGTTGCATCCATTGTCCGTAAGACTTAAGAATCGAATGGATTTTAGTCCGGCGTTTATCTTCTGGAATGTCGTAGCTGACAACAATATACATGAAGGGAATAGGGAATGGGGAATGGGGAATGGGGAGAAATTACAAGTTATTTGAGAACTAGGGGAGGATATTTGTCGATTTCGTTCATGAGGTATTTACTTAATAACCTCGCCTGAATTTCAAAGGATTCTTGGTAGGTGCATTTGTTTCCCATGACTGGATGTTTGAAACTCGATAGTTTCTTTTGTTGGTAGGCGCGAAGGAATGTATGCAGTCCTTCTTTGGTTAAAGACACAGCACCACTGAGGGGTTCGGTGGTAAAGTCAGTTAGGGTTAGCGATCGCTTGTTAATCAGCGACAACACTACAGCATCCACTATTAAGGGACGAAATTCTTCCATCAAATCCAAGGCTAGGGAAGGTCTACCATAACGTTCAACGTGTAAGTATCCTAGATAAGGATCGAAGCCGACAATATTTAAAGCACTTTGCACATCATGACGTAGCAATGAATACCCGAAACTCAGTAGGGCATTAACCGGATCGGTTGGTGGACGGCGGTTTCTGGCTTTAAATCGGAATTCTGAAGTTTTGATTAGTTGTTGAAAACAACCGAAATAGGCTGCACTACCAGCACCTTCTAAACCTCTGAGGGAATCAATACTGCTAGTTTTTTCGATTGGTGCGATCGCGTTTTCCAATCGAGTGATGTTATTATTCAGGTCAGTATCAGGATGTTCTCGCTGAGTGCGAAGTAAGCTATGGCGGTAATTTTTCAATTTACCCCGTACAAATCCTCTAACTAAATGGATTGCTGGTTGTGATTCTCCCACAGCTTGCCATTGGGCTTTACGAACAAAGATATTTTTAGTAGCTTCTGGTTCTAAACGCCCTAAATATCGTCCGTTTTGTGTGAGAAATGTTAAGCAAATGTGACGTTCTAAAAGTTCATTGACGACGGCGGGAGAAATAGTAGCCCGTCCTAGTACTACAATTCCCTCTATTTTAATTAAAGGGATATCCAAGATTATTTTTTGTTCAGCTTTGACGGTGAGACGTTCGTCAACTTTACCGATAAAAGCATCGGCTTGTGTTACGTAAAGTGTTCCCATTTTTGATTCTTCCTAGTAATAATTTGGGCTTGGGTGAATAGATTTGTCGGGTATAATTAAATACGGGTTAGCAAGGGTTGCTGGTGTAGACAATTGGTCTTTTAAGACGCGATTTATCGCGTCTCTACATGATGGTTTTGGGGTATGATTTAATTTACTTCTTGGTAACTTTTGACTTTATCGGTTGCTTTGGGCAAACATTGCGAATAAAGGCTGCATCCTTGGCAGCGTTTGCTGTAAACTGGTTTTGGCATTGCTCCTGTTTCTAGGAGATTTGTGACAGATTGAATAGTTGCGATCGCACTTTGCCGTAACTCTGCATTAATCTCTACTAATTGCCGTTGATGGGAGTGGGCATAATAGACATATCCAGTGTTAACTGGTTTTCCTGTCATTTCTTCTAAACATAAGGCTTGGGCACAAACTTGCAACTCATCGTTATCCCATTCGCCTTTGCGTCCTCGTTTGTATTCGACTGGATAAATTTTACCTGATTCTGCTTCAATTAAATCAGATTTACCGATTAGTTTGTATTGCTCAGACTTCAACCAAATTGCTCTAATTTGCCAAGTTTCTCCTCGCTGTACATCGCTTGTGGTATGGACGCGATCGTGTAAAGTTGTGCCTTCAATTGTGTATTGGTTATCGGTAAACTCTCCTGCACAAAACATCCGCCAACAGCGATGCGGACAATAGGCATATTGATTCAATGCCGCAATGGAGATATATTCGGTTTGATTCATAACTCAGGTGGTTTTTAAATGATTGTTCAAATTAAGGAGAATACAGCCGTCGCGTCATTCCCATACCCATTGTTGTTTTTCTTCCGACACCAGTATATAAAGCAAAGTCAGCTAAAGCGTTAATTTGCTTAATTTGTATTGGTTCAACTGCCCCTAAAATCTTATAGGTTACTTCGCCAAGAATGCCGATAAATTTGCTGCGAGAATCAGCTAATATTTCTGTGTGAATATTGACAAATGAGGGAAATATTGACTCGATCGCAATTTGAGTAAATTCTATGCCACTGTATTTATTCCACCGCGAAAGTAGGGAATTAAACACAGATTCTCTAGTAGGAAGGGTAGTATCATACTGTCCTTGACGGAAGGCAGTGGGTGTGGAGAAGCTAAGGTTAATGGAAGAATGGCGATCGCTAGCTTCTTCATATAATTGAGCGTAAGTACTGGCATTTGCCCAAGGTTGAATAGATTGGGGTGTGCCTTGAATGCTGGTAATATACAAGTCAGCCGGGCCAAGATGCCAAGGGCGATTGGGATTAAGATTTAGCCAGAGTTGGGTAAGTTTGCCAAATAAAGTGTCATCTAATAAAGAGATGCGCCACCAACAAGGAGTTCCGGCGGGAATAGGTTGTTGATGTGAGTACTGCAAACTACTGCTAGTAGAAATTTTAGATTTATATTTACCCCGATCCTGTCCCCTATCCCCTATTCCCTCTCCCCTTATTTGCAGGGGGGAGAGGGTGAAAGCTTTATCTGCGGTGGAATCGTGCAAGCGATCGCCCAATGTGGTATCTACAGAACTAACGAGGGTTAAAAATAGGGCGTGGAGATGTCTACCTGTGAGATACTGTGGTGGAATGGGCGATTGAGGTAGCAAATTCAACACTAAACTATGAGGCATATTTTCTCTTTTTGGTTGTAGACTGAGTGATTCTTGACTCTACAGTAAACTCAGGGATTTCCTGGAGTTCAGCATCACTCAAACTATACTGTTCACAAACGAGACTTAGACGATTTCCTGGAGTTTTGACAGCGTTAACCGAATGGGTTAAATCACCTTGAAAATAAACTAAAGTATTGATTTGTGGCTTAACTTGCCCAAGTTGGCGTTTGTGCGATCGCAATACCAGTTCTCCCCCTTCCATATCCGCAGGTACGCGCACATAGAGAACACTAACAACCGCAGGCGGTTCAATGGTTTTGGAGTAGGAACGTAAAGAGCGATCGATATGCGGATCGACGCGGGAGCCTTCTTTGAGTTGTAAAGGATTGAGGTAAAAAGCATTACAACTCGGCTGGAGAGCCAAATCTAGGTAAGGTTTGAAGTAGGGAAACTGCTGTTCTACTTTTGCTAATCCAGAACGCTGGAACACTACAGAAAATCCTTTCGTAGCGACAAAATCGCGGTTGAGGTTGTTGATAGCAAAGTAAGGACAAGCTTGGATTTCTCCCCACAAGTTATTTAGGTAATCGCTGGGGAAGGCGTTGGTTTGTTGTTGATAGTGTTTCACGGGGGATGTGAGAGAAATATACTTATAAATTGATGTTCTACAAATTCTCGCACCATTGGTGCGAGAATTTAATTATTTATCCCGCAATAAAAACTTCATCATCTGGAAGACGTAATTGTTTAAACTTCATTGCCATTGTTAAAATGCCTGACAAGCCTGTAAAAAATCTATATTCTTTCTCCATATCATTACAATCAATGATTATTGGATAAGAAGTAATTCCTTGCTTGTTTAATTGGAAAATAACAGCAGCATTTGTTCTTGGACAAATAATTACTCCTGGTAAAAGATGTCTATTCAAAGCTTGTATTAGAGGTGTAGGCCGTATTGCTCCTCCAGCACTGCGGATAATTTGACAATTTTTAAAAGCTGTTAGCTTGTTCAGTTCTGTACTGATAAATTCTTGCCAGTTATCAGTATAACGCAATCGAAAACTCAATTGATAAGTTTCAGTAGCGCGACTGGTGATTTCAATATAATCACCATTTTGGACAAATTCGTAATAGCGTAATAGGTGAAAAGGATCTAGTCTTGTTTCCTCTGATTCATCTAGAATCAAACCATGAGGGTCACGAATGGAAAGACTTTCAAACAGACTAGAGCGAAAACTAAATAACGGTGCATAGCTTGTACTAAAAACTTCAGCAAATTCTTTTAACTCAGCTAGTGCCTCTTCATCTTTTTGAAATAAATCTACGTATTCGTCTAAAGTTGTACGTCCAGCTTGTAAGTCATCCCAATCTTCAGAAAATTTAGCTTTGATAAAACTTCTGACAAAAGCTTGACCACCTTTGATATACTTCCAATCCTTTTTGATTTCTTTGAGAGATTTTTTCGCAATAGTTTCAGCACCTCGTAAAAGTTTCATTCTATAGCGATAATCATCCCAAGTTCTGTTTCCTTCAAAAATATATTTTAGAGTATTGAATAACTCCAAAATCAATTTTTCCTCAGCTAAACCTTCAAGCATTTCTTCCAATTCCAACAAGGGACGGGCAATTTCTAGAAATGCTTCTGAACGCCAGTAAGCTTTTAAAAAAGGCTTATCTAAACAGGGAAGTGTTTCAAGTAAGTCTTTTAAGGCTGTACGTCCCCCAGTAGTATCTAGAGACGTTAAGCCTTCTTCCCAAGCGTTAGTAGGTAAGTAAGCAATAGCTTCTGAATCAATATTAGTTTCAGATTTACCCAAAACACGCCCTACTCTACCAATTCTCTGCCAAAATGCGGCGCGATCGCGTGCTGAAAAAATCAACCAATCTAAATTTTGCCGTTTCGGTTCAGGATGTCTTTCAAAGTTAAATCCTACATCTACAGTGCTAGTAGCCAAAATGATTTGACACTGCATAGCCCTTTGTCTATCTTTTTTTGGTGCAGGGCCTGTAATGCGCCCGATATCATCACCAATTCCTTGCTTTCGCAGTAAATCTGAGAGACGATTAATATTATCAAGAGAGTCAAGAATTACAGCACCATTTTCATCAGGTCTTTCTCGAAAACGTTGGACAACTTCTGCTGCTAACTCTGCTAACCACTCTTCTTTACTATCTGGTTTTGGTCTTAATTCTAGATTAACTGCTGTTTGTGACGGTAAAAGATTAGTATTACCTGCTTCTCCATCAATTCTTGCTATCTTCACACCAGCCTGTTTTAAATTCTGCAATGCTAATTCACAAGCTGGTTCTGGTGTAGCTGTCAGCAATACTACTTTGCGTCCGTTCTCAAAAAAGCGAAAAACTTGAGAATAAGCGAGATAAAACAACATTCCTACTAGCTGTTTAGCATCGTAGAGGTGAAATTCATCAAAAATGACTGTCGAAAATTTAGTGTAAAAACTACTGGCGATATTACCTCTATCTAAGTTGTTATACGCAAAGAAAGTTGCATAGTAAAAGATATCAGGATTTGTGACTAAAATGATGGGCGTATTAGCTCCAACATCAGGAAAAACTGTAGCTGGATTCCGTAATACGTTATACAGCTTTTCCCCTGAACGACTGCCAACTTTATCGTTAGACCAGCTTTTAATATCTTTAGCAGAAGCTGATTTGACTATATGAGGTAAGTTAGCTTCTCTAACAAACTTTTTTGCTGCTTCTGTTTGCTGTTCAATTAAAGCATTAGTTGGAGCAATGTAAACAGCACTTTTATTTGGCTGATGTTTTAATACTGTTAGTCCTGCGTTGGTTTTACCTGTGCCAGTTGGTGCTAAATCAAGGATAATATCTGCATCCTTAGATTGTTCAAATACATCAACTTGATGCTGGAGCGCATTCCCCATAAAAGATAGTTCATCTGGCAAAGATGCACAAGCCGAAATACTGCGCGGTTCTAATCTGATAACTAATCTTTGATTACTCATTGTTGCTTTCTCTACCGCAAAAATGTAAACCTGCTGGTACAATCATTTCTCCAACTTGCCAAGCAGCACCTCGAAAACGAAGATTTTTAATGATGGGTGCAGGAGGAATAGAAATTAAATCGAATGCTAAAGCCTCTATTTGCTGTGGTAAATCAGCAGCATTTAGATAATGTTGACTTTGATATTCGCCTTCTGGTAGTAGAGTCACAGGAAATTCATTCAGCACATTCACCTTGACTTTACTCATGAACTTACCAAGGCGAATATAATTTGGTAATTGATTATTTCCAAATACCAAAGTTTGAAATTTATTTCTGCGTTCAATCATCCGCAGTCTTCCAGTTTGCGGAAAATTACTTGGTCTAAATGAACTTGGTTTTTTCCCTTGGCGTTGTAATGGTAAATCTTCCCGCGCCGTAGCAACACGGTTATTAGTCATTGCATACCAGTAAGAATCAGAAAGAGCATTGAAACGTTCAAATCTGAATGTCACTCTACCTACTGGTGAAGCTGGTAAGATATAAAAATCGTGCGCTATTGGTTGTAAATCTTCTTTGTAGGTTGGTCGTCCTGTAGCCTGACCTTGGAGGCGATAGGGGGAATTAACCCAACCTAAAGCATAGGTAAGAGCATAATTCCCAATTACCCCCTCAGTGTAATAGGTATCAGACAACTCCCTAGAGGCAAAAAAGACTGGTTCAAGACAGTATAATTCAACAAGTTTTGCCTGCTGAAAAGGAATTGTTGACATAATCTAAATCTCTACTTCAACTGGTGTATTTTTGCCTTTCGCCTTAGCCTTTTTCTTTTCAGGTGCAACCTGACGGAAGGATTCATAGGATTGCGTTAAACGCTTGAGAAAATTATCACGTTCAGCTTCTGACCAATTAGTTTCTACATCAGTCAGTAAATTTGCTAATTCTTCTTCAGATAGCTGCACAGAAACCCCTCTCTTATTTTTCCAATTAGAAATTACTTGTTTACTTGCTGTAATTAATTGATTAATATTCAAAGGATGTTCTAAAGGCTTACCTAAGACATCATAAGTAGCTTGTACAAGTTCCAAAGAACTCGGAAGTTCGGTAATACTACCAAATACACCTAATATTTCATTTTCCATGCGTCCAACACGACTGGAAACCGCGCCGTAACGACTTGTGAAAAGAATATTACCGATGATATAGCGCAGTTCATCCGCAGTTACATCTTTTAGGGTGACGACATCTAAAAAATGCACGCCTGGTTTGATGTATTCGCTGGTATTTAAAGCTGTTGAGGCGTTACCTTTTTCATCGCGCATTGTACCAGTTTCGTAGATGGCGTTTATGGTGCGATCGCCTACAACATCACTAGCAGGTAAAATACTAAAAGCGTCTTCAGTCCAAATGCGACTTTTCTGTGCGCCACCCCCACCAGCCGCGAAGCCGTAGAGGAAACAATCTACACACATTTCACAAGGTGCATTAGTATTTAAAGAACAAAGAGAGCCATCTTTAGGGTTGCTGTATAAAAGTTCATGCGCTCTTAAATGTTCTCGTCCGTAGCGTCTTTCTGGTGCTACTTGTTTACGCTTAGTCATTACCAAGCGTTGAATTATAGTTTTTTGATTTTCACCCTCTAAACCAGCTTGGACAAATTCGCTACACATTGGTTCACCTGAACCTTCTGTACGGAAGATAGTTTCAGAATGGGTTGTTCTTAAAACAACTAAAGTAATAAAACGTCCTTTGGGGAAATTCTCATAACTTGTTGCTAGTACCGAGGAAAGTTTTGAAATGGACATGATGAAAAACTCCTAATTATTTAAACAGTTGTAGTTGTTTCGACAGAATCATCTTCAGATTGACTTTTAAGTTGTTTACGCGCTTCCTCAAGGAAGAATAAATAAGCAGCTTCTAAAGTTTTTTGGTCAGATAAAAACTTTTCAGGACGTGCTGAATAAACCTCCTCATATAGTTTTCGTAATAGCTCGTAATAACGCTTGACCTGTTCATACTTTGTTGCACCTACGCCATGCTCACGGATACGGTCTAAGCGAGTATGATATTGCTGTACTAAAGCGGCAAAAATGACATCTAAACCCAAATAAGGCTTTTGAGAACGAATAGCAGCAATAAAAGCTGTAAACGGTTCTGCTTGAGCAGTTCGTTTAAAAGAACTTCCCCAAATTTTTCCCTCTGCTGCAACTTGAGCAGCTTCTCTAAGATATTTAGTTAAGAGTAAGTTTTCATCTGGCATAAAGCTCTCCAGTAAAGTATTTAACGGCTCACAAATGCGACTCCAAATAACGCTCAAGTTTGGTTCGTCTTGTTCTCGCAGAGTCCAACGTAGCAAGACATAATAAAGTTCAATTGGTCTGACACAAGCACGAGCCAAATCATACAAACAATCATCAGCTTTCTGAATACTTGCAACAGATGTTGCTAGTTTGCCAATGCAACGTAGTCGCTCAAGAATTTTTTCTGCATCTTGGCGTTGCTGATATTGTCCATTTCCCAATAAAGTTTGCAGTGCAGAAGGAATTCCCTCTATTCGTCCGTAAATATCACTAGATAACTCAACTTCTAGATTGCTACTCAAGACAAAAGGAAAGCCAATATCTAAAGACAGGGAAATTTCTAAAGCAAGCCTCAGTGATTTGAGTAAAGCTAAAGAATTATTAACATCTCCCCAAAGTAAAGGAATAATGACAGATGTATGAACAAAATTAGGACGTTTTGGCAATGCTAAACCAACTACTTTGTTAGCTTTAAATTCAAGCTGATTATCTTTATATAATTTCAATTCATCAATAGTGACAGTACCACCTTCAGCATTTGTTGCTGCAAGTTGTTTTAAAAGTCCACGCCAAATTCTCAACAGTTCTGGAGCAGAACCTTTCGGTAATGCCAAGTGCAAATAAAGCGGGTCTTGTTTTTTAACAGCAGGAAAGTTCGCCCCGACTGCCATTAATTGGTAGGCTAAAGCTGCAATTGAATCTGCTTGTCTTTTCGGTTCAGCACTGATACCACCCGGTAAGCGATTAGAAAAAGCTTGTACTTTTGTACCAGGAGGCATATTATCTGAAATTAGCTCATCTATATCAGTAGAAGTAGAACCTAAAGAGCATCTTTGTCTGGGATTTGCTTCTACATAAGCATTTAAATCATTAGCTCCATTTAGCCGAATAGCAAAAGGTAAATTTACCATTCGGCTAACGGCTGCAATCATTTCTTCAGATACTTCTGTTTCTTCAGATATTTGTGTACTTTCCTTTCTTAGTTGGAAAGATTCTTGTAGAGCTTCTTTAATACCCTCAATTCCCTTAACAGCAGCCTTAGCAGCAAATAAAGGTCGCCCATATTGACCATTAAACGACTCAATTGCAGTACGCTGAAGTTCAGATATACCCGTATGATGAGCAATTTTATCCCAAACTTCTTTAGGGCTTAATCCGGCTTCACGGTAACTAAGATAAGCTGCCTTCAAGCCTTCAGATATGGCAAATTCTTCTGCATTACTTACAGGTAATAACTGAAGTTCAGCCGCTTTTATTAGTGCATCTGCACCAGCCGCTTCACCCCATTTCGTTACATCTTTAGCAATCTTGTCTGATTTGTATCCAGCTTTTTTCCTTTCTAAAAGAGCCTCAACATTTACCAAAACTTCCTCAATATTTTGTTGGATAGCTTGATAAGTAACTTTAATACCATCTTTAGTAGGTCTGACAAGTCTTTCGATATTATTCCCAAAAACTTGGTCAATTTTACTTTGCCAAACAGCAGCTATTTCTTTTGTCAAATCTATATTTGCTAAAGCTTCCCCTTCAAAAAGTTCGCCATCAGGGAAAATTGCTAAAGGATTTAACCCATACTTTTGCAAAACCTCTTCGCAAGCACCCAGCAACAAGGCTGTAATATAGCCTTTATCTTCAGAAATGCTAATTCTAAACAGGTTACAGCTTCGTCCAAAAGCAACGGTTAATTCTTTTTCCAGTTTACGAAAACGTTGGGCATCTGGAATTCCTAAATCAAATAAGTCCGCAGCTGTAAGCATCGCCGCCCAACGTTCAATATTTGGGTCTTCTGGTAAAAATCTTGCTCCATCGCTGACGTTATGACCTGAATGGCGCTCAATTAGCTTTCTGACTAACTCCAAATCATCTTCTGAGACAACAAAACTAAGTACACAAGCTTTTTCAAGTTGTTCTCGTAAAAATTCCTGATTTCTAGCCAGGGTTTTAACATTGCGTCCTTGGGTATCTAATTTATTCAGGTCATGAACAGCAGTTGCAGCTAGTAGCAAAGGTCTTTTATCTTCTGGAACTTCTGCGATTCGGCTAACTGTCAAAATGAACTGACACGCAGAATCGAGATGTTCTGCAAGGGTTGTACCCGTTCTCACGCCGTACTGATGATGATGTGCATGATTTTCGTAAAGCTGGGGGCGAATTTCACTGAAATAAATCTCCTCCAAAGACTTTGGAGGATTATTCAAAAGCCTATTGCGCTTGGACATATAAAGATACTCCAATCCAAAATCGAGTCTAGGTTGCAAAGTCAACTTTTGAGATGAGTGCTTATACTGACATAACCTGACAAACTCAATTTATGTCACTGCACTTTTTTGCAACTAGACTATTTATAATTACATCTATGAATATGGCACAAATAAATTACAAGTGCAAGTACATTTTATAAATGTCGAGAAAAAAAGAAACGATTACACTGTCAATTCCGCCAGGAACTAAGGAACAACTAGAAGCGATCGCTCGCCAACTCAATATCACTTGGGGCAAAGAACCCAGTATTTCGGGCTTAATAGTGGCGATCGCACAACAATCTGTAGAGGTCGGAAAGCCCTTTACGCTTGACTCTAACCAAATTAATGCCTTACAGCAGGCAATAAAAGCTTTGAATGATGCAGTCCACATAGGAGAAGCGCAAACTGTACTTGCACTTTTACTAGAACGTGGCAATCTCGAAGCACCTCTTCGTCAATTGCTGATGAAGCAACTTAGTCAACCTATCCAAGAATGGCGAAATACCATAGAAGAACTAAGTAAAGCCAAACAGCCTTTCTACATTCTCTATTCCAACTCTCAAGGTCACGAGTTAGATTACAAAGTTCGTCACGCTGAGGTGCGCTTTTTTGAGAAACGCTTTTATCTGATGATTTGGTGTGAAGAGACAGCAGACGTAGAAAACGATATCCCAGAATTACCCGAACTTTGGCACAATCGTTGCTTAAGCTTTGAACGAATTAAGTCTGTTGTCCCTACAAGTGGTGATTGGCGAGGAGAACTTGATTATGTAAAAGTGCAATTACACTTTCGGGGCTGGCTAGCTAAAGCCTATCAACCGAAAGAAGATGATATTGAGGATGACATGATTAATAATGTGCGTCAGGTGGTGCGGCGAGTAGCTAATCCTTTCTGGTTGATTCGAGAAGTATCGCGGTATTGGGAAGATTGCGTGATTGTATCACCTGAGAGTCTGCGCGATCGCCTCAAACAAAAACTCCTCACCCTCTGCAATTTATACGATATCGAAACCAAATCTTAACTCTTCCCCTCTCCGACTCGGAGAGGGACGGTTTTACATAGGAAAACCAGGGAGAGGTCTTACCATCCTTGACAAAAGTACACTTCCATAAGATGTACTCATGTAACCGTTGTCTGCGATCGCCTATAGCCATTTACAATACGTAAGTAAGAAAAATGACGTAATAACAAGGCTTCCAGACATCAATTCTGAAAATTAAAGAAAAAAATAAATACTAATTGCCTAAAAATTCCGGTTTTTTTGGCTTTGGGATGATAAATAAAAATAATAGCGTTGAATGTCATGCTTCCTACCACGAAGGATTACTGAAATTCTTCGCCGCCTTCAGGATGACTACTGAGCATCAAATAACATCTGCCGCCAATCAGTTTTTTGCTGGAGATGCTGCTACATCAAAAGGCTGTACCACAAAACTTGCTCTAGATGTATCTAAGTAACTATGCTGAAAAAGTCTAAAGATATCACCGTATCTAGGAGTGAATTTTAAAGCAATTGTAAAGGACTTTGTACCATTTTGGCAGGTTTTGATCGGAAAGATGGGATATTAGTAGATTGTACAAATCTTTATCGTTATTCACTATCTACCAACAACTGCTAAGTACAAGCAAATACCGACACAGATAAGTTTAAGTAATTTAATGAAGTAGGAAATAATACATGGTATTATCACTGTCTTCTCATAACGTTATTCAGTATCTGCTAGAAGCGGGGCTGTGTAGCTCAGAAGATGACGCATCAGATAAATCTGAGTTGCCAGGAAGTAGTAAGAACAGTTTCGATTTACTCGTGACTCTAGCAGATAATCGTAAACTGCTCATTAAACAAGAACGTAACGTTAAAAGCAATGACGGCGCTCCTCGTGAATTGTTTCAGGAGTGGCTATTTCATCAATTACTCCAGCAGTTTCCAGTTCTTGGCAACATTTCTGCGATCGCACCGTTGGTAGTTCATTTTGACGAAGAGAATTCCATCCTTGTCCGCAACTACTTAAGTGAATATCGGGAACTTGCGACATTGTACCACAACAATGAGATTTGTCCACAAGAAATTGCCACTGCGATCGGTACTACTTTAGCGGGACTCCATCGCGCAACCTACAACCGCCGAGAATATAAGGATTTTATGGCAACTGCTCCCCAAGGAGAGTTTCGCTATGGCTTTTACAATCCGGCGCAAGGGTTAGAGTCAATTGGGCCAGAGATTTTTGGCACGGTTCCCACAGAGGCGCTGAAATTCTATCTACTATACCAGCAGTCTGAGAGTTTAGAATCTGCGATCGCTGATTTGGCGTATGACTGGAATCCCTGCTGCTTGACTCACAACGACCTGAAATTGAACAACATCTTGGTTCATTCCAGGTGGGAAAAACTAGACAATTGCCTAGTCAGACTAATTAATTGGGAAGCTTGTTCTTGGGGAGATCCAGCTTTTGATTTAGGGACTTTACTCGCAAGCTATTTACGAATTTGGCTCAATAGTCTCGTCGTAGATCCCACCATTGAGTTACAAGAATCTCTACATCTGGCTTTGACACCATTGGAGAGTTTACAACCCTCAATTATTGCCCTCATTAGGGGTTATCTAAATACTTTCCCGATGATTTTGGAATATCGCAGTGACTTTATTGTGCGCGTTATCCAGTTTGCAGGACTGGCACTAATTCATCAAATTCAGGATATGATTACCTGCCGGAAATCCTTTAATAATGCTGATATTTGTATGCTGCAAGTGGCTAAAAGTTTACTCACTATGCCGCAGCAAGGTGTACTGACTATTTTCGGAATATCAGAGTCAGAAATCCTTAACCCTGTGGGGAAAGTTCATAAACTTCCTCAGCTTGTAAAAGAGCCACAGCTACTTCGTCTTTATTACGAAAAAACTCGGCTTCGTGGTTGTTAATAGCAGGAAGCAGAACAGTTCTGAATTCTGACTCCTGACTCCTGAATTCTGTTTTTTAAAGTTTGAGTTCTAAATGGATTAATGCTAAATTACTCTATCAATCAACCGCTAAATTCTCTATTCGATATTGCTAAGAATATTCAGATTGAACCAAATTTTTGTATTTATCATCCCAATTATCAACCCTTTGCTCTGCCGACTAAAGTAGCCGAGAGATTTCAGCAAAATTCTGTAGATTTACAACAGAAATATCTAACTCTACTGCTGCGAAACTTTCTTTATGGGATCTATTACAATGGCTCTCTACAAAGTACTTTAGCGGTCAATACTGATAGTAATAATTGCCCATCAAAGCATGATTTAGCAGATAATTCCATCTTAGAAATTGATTGGAACTTTTACGAGCATCTACACGCCAGTAATCACGGCATAGGTTACTTTGACCCTCGATGGCAGGTGTTGCGGAAAGAACCTGATGGGACTATGGCTGTGACTAAAGGCGGTTTAACACTTTATATTGAGCCAGACTGCCACCTCAAATCCAGCAAGAAATCGACCAAAGTGGGTGACATGGTAGCAATCTGGATGCCCAAAAATAGAATGCAAAATGGTTGTTACTTAGCAGTTAGTAATGTTGGGCAGGAACAGCTAAGTAACCCTGATGCTGATTTGGGAGCAGGGCGAATTTACTTTAACTTTACACCATCTGGTGCGATCGCTCTTATGGAAAGTCTGACACTGCAATTGAATGCAGCCTCCATTCCCTTTAGCTTTCAGGTTCTCCACAACCCTTCTGCATACGGACGCTACGATTCGGGGCTACTTTACTTTGAACTCCCCGACTATCCAGCAATTCGCACAATCCTTCAGGCTATTTATCCAGAAAATCAATCTCATTTCCAGCCCGAAATCCCCTTGTTTACCAAATTTCTAGCCCCAGGTTTAGGTTTAGCCGAAGAACCAACCCAAAAATTTGCCGCACAAGAAACTTTTGGGATGAACCGTTGCCAAATTGTCGCTAATGCTTTACTTGAAGCTTGGCAAAAAGGCAAGAATGCAATGGAGGAACGGATGAGGACGATTGACCAACATTTTGCGCGACACCTAATAGATTTACAACGCCCTTATCTCAATCCCAGTTCAGAAGATATATATAAGCCGTTAAATTGATAGGGGATGGGGAATGGGAATAGGGACTGGGGACTAGGGACTGGGGGTGAGAACTTGAAACAAGTCTTTCCCCTTGTCCCCTTGTCCCCTTGTCCCCAAGTCCTCTTCCCCATTCCCAAAATTCAAAATTCCACAATAACCGGCGTATGGTCGCTGGGTTGGGTTAATTTTCTGGGTGCGGCATCAATGATGCAACTTGTAGCACGCTCATATAGTACGGGTGTGAGATAGTGATGGTCAATCCGCCAACCTAAGTTACGACGAAAGGCGGCGGCGCGATAATCCCACCAGGTATAATTTCCGCCTTCGGTGGTGAATTTGCGGAAAGCATCGGCAAATCCCAGTTTCAGAATATCGCGTAAGGCTTGGCGCTCGGTTGCTGTTGCCATAATGTGATTGTCTGTACTCACTTGCTCGTGAATATCCTTATCTTCTAAGGCGATGTTGAAGTCACCGCACACACAAATTGCAGGTTCCGACAGCACCAGCAATCGCAAATACTCGTGTAGCGCTGCTAACCAGCGCAGTTTGTATTCATATTTTTCCGTTCCTACTGCTGCACCATTGGGAACATATAAGTTAACAATCCGAACACCATCAATTACACCTGTTATTACCCGTTTTTGCTCATCCCATTCGTGATGTAAATCTGGCAAAATCGCCCTAAACCCGCTACTTACGTTTAAAAGTGGCTGTCGGCTAATCAGGGCTACGCCGTTATAAGATTTTTGTCCTGATATATAAAGGTTATAGCCCAACTGCTCAAAAGGCGATCGCGGAAACTCGGCATCCGCAACTTTGGTTTCTTGCAAGCAGAGAACATCAACGGGATTGTTAGTTAACCAATCAGTAACCTGTTCGAGACGAGTGCGAATTGAGTTGACGTTCCAAGTAGCGATTTTCATTAGTTATCAGAATTTTTTGTAAATTAAAAATTACAAATTATGTAATTATTGTACAATTACTTAATATTTATAATTTATTTTTCATTTGCCAATTACCTTTAAACAAACCTTTAATCATTTGATCCCATTAGATATTTTAGTATTGTCAGTTACTAAATATTCAATTTTGTAAGCTCTGCTACAAAATATTTTACTTCATTATGATCCCCAAGACAGATGCAACAAGTAATTGATTTGCTATAGGTTATAAGTCTGGCTCCGAGTTGAGATTTGCCGATAGAAAACTTACACGACTGTTAACCTTTATTGCACTTTTGGTAGCCTTTTAGGTTAATTTAAATGTCAAAAGAGTAAGTAGAAATGCTTTGTTCTCATAGAATAATGATGCAACTCATTATATTGAGGACAATTTCATAGACTGAACCAAAAAAACTTATGAAAATCGCTCAAGTTGCCCCCTTATGGGAAAGGGTTCCACCTCCCACTTATGGAGGAATAGAACTGGTGGTGAGTCGCTTGACTGATGAACTTGTTCGTCGCGGTCATGAGTTGACATCATTTGCCCCTGGCGATTTTCATGAACAAAAGATTGCCCCTCACATTGATGATCAGCAGATTGAATATCTAGGTGAAATTAACCACGCCGAAAAAGCTGAACTTCTGGGCAATGCGTTAGCCAAATGGTTAACGGATATGAATCTGTTTACGGACAAATTATAAAAGACCGCATAGAATCGAATGGTTGCATGAATGCGACCAAAATCAATTTTTAATCACCTGTTTTTTTGCTTAGTTTAAAACAACAAATTTTTTTAAGGAGGACATTGGTATGAGTACAAGAGCCAACACCTGCCCATGCTGCGGTGGTTCCCTCCTGCGTCATGCCCGTCATGGTGAACTATATTGGTTTTGCCTATCGTGCCGACAAGAAGTGCCACTCTTAACTGCTACTCGCTTACCTAATGTGGATACCCGGAACACCGGGGTGCTTCCCCAACCAGTGGTAAATACTTAGTTTTTGCTATTTTTGAAGAAGAATTCAGAAGTCAGAATTCAGGAGTCAGAATCAATCAGTCGGGGATTCAGACCGGTGCAGGATTGATGACCACCAAATCTACGATTTGGTGGGGGTTTTAAACCCGGTTATTCATCCGCTTTTTCGGTCAGAATTCATGCTGAATTCTGACTCCTGACTCCTGAATTCTGTTCGATAAAATTTGTTTAGACCTATCAATTAGCTCCAACTGGTAAAATCGGATGGAGCTAATTAATAGGTTTAAAGCTTTGTTAGCAGCGTTACTTTATGGGCAAGAAGATTTACGCTTAGAGAAAGTTTCTGACCCCACTCCGGCAACTGGTGAAGTTGTGATTCAAGTAGGGGCAGCAACAACTTGCGGTACAGATTTGAAAGTTTGGCGGCGTGGTGGTCATGCCAAAATGCTAATACCGCCAACGCTGTTTGGTCATGAAGGTGCTGGGCGAATTGTTGCCTTGGGTACAGGCGTTACAAATTGGCAAGTGGGCGATCGCATCGTCGCTAATAATTCCGCGCCTTGCATGAAGTGTTTTTTTTGTCAACGCCAAGAGTATTCATTATGTCCGAATCTGACCTGGAATAACGGGACTTTTGCGGAATACCTGAAAATTCCCGCACCGATAGTACAGCATAATTTATTGCAGATACCCGATGAGTTGCCGTGGGAATTGGCAGCCATGACGGAACCCTTAGCTTGTGTGTTGCATGGTGTAGCCCGTTCTAATATCAAGCCCAAAGATCAAGTAGTCGTCTTGGGAGATGGGGCGATCGGGCTGATGTTTGTGGCGGCGTTGAGCGAGAAAGCTGAGGTGTTGCTGTGGGGAGGTAATAACCATCGGCTAGAAATTGGTCAAAAATTGGGTGCAACCCAGACCTTTAATTATCATCAAATCCCGGATATTCCCGGTGTGGTGAAAGAACTTACCCAAGGATGGGGCGCAGATGTGGTGATTGAAGCCACAGGTGTACCAAGTGTTTGGGAAACTGCGATCGCTTGCGCCCGTCCTGGTGCAACAGTCAACTTATTTGGTGGATGTCCACGAGATACCAGCATTACTGTCAACACAGAACAGCTACACTACAGCGAACTGACCATCAAAGGCGTGTTTCACAATACACCAAAGTATGTACGGGAGGCGTTAGCACTGATCGCTAGTCGCAAAATTCCCTTTGAGTTGCTTATTAGTGAACAACGGCCATTAAAAGATTTAGAACAGGTGTTTTGTGAGATGAAGGCGCGACAGGTAATTAAGGTAGCGATGATTCCTTAGATGGTTTTAAGTAAGTAGGTTGGCGCAATTAAAGCTAACTGGCAAAGGCTGTCATTGGTCATTAGACATCTCCGAAAAAGAATGTAGAGACGTAGCAGTGCTACGTCTCTACAAGGGTTCTAGGTAAGGCATATTTAATTTATGGAGATGTCTATTTGTAAGGGCTTTAAGCTATTTACGTTGCTACACAATATGATTATTTTGTTGTACAGTGCGTAAATTCTAAGTTAGATATTGCGATATTAGGGCTAAGGAATGTCAATGTCGGGGAATACTTGCGGTGAAAACATTCCCCACAACGACTCATAGTAAGGCAGAAAGTAAGCAGCCTGTTCCGGTTCTAAACGAGAGCGGATTTCGATGCCGAGTAAGTTAATTAATTGCCGCACTAATTCCCAGCTTACCTTCAATTTGGGATACAGCATGACACATAGTGGAAATAGCTCTTGTTGAATAGCACTAATGTTGTTCTCCAAAATACATACCCAGAGATAGACTTGAAACATCTCCGCATCACGGATACTCGAAATCCTAATGTTAGTATCACTTAAACGACCTGTGTAGCAGCGATAGGTGGGATATAATTCCATCACCCGTTCTACAATCTTAGTCGCAATCTCACTGCATAACGGCAAGAGTTGCTGGACTGCTTTTAACTGTGGTGCGTCGTAAGCATATTCTGCTGCTGCCTGGTAAGCACGCTGAAGCGGCATATAGAGATGGTCATCAATCACCTTAAAATAAGCACTCAGCAATGGTTGCTGTGCTGGCGGTGCCAAGTTGAGGAGCATTTGTCCGCTATAGTGGAACTGTATACTAATGAACCCAATCACTCTCGGATCATCTGCTATATACTTCTGCCGAATCTTTCCCATATTCTTTGCAATCTGAGTAGAAAACTTCGGCGGAGGAATCTGTTCAGCATAAGCTGAGAGGGCAGTTTTATAAATCTGGTGGGTATCCTTTGCCACTTCCCACGGATCAATGAAGTCAGGATCAATTTGATGCCTAATCACCTCTTGAGACAAAAGTGCTTCTGTTTTTCCCCACGCTTGAAGACTTGTAGTTCGGAGTGCCTGCATTAACGTTGTTGCAACTTCAGATGCTATTTCACTCCGTTTGAGAACTTCAACGCGATCATCCTGTTGAGCTAGCTTTCGCAAATACTTCTTTGCCCATACTTCTGAAAATGGCTGGTTTGCTGCTGTCTCAAGCCCTCCTTTTTCTTGCGGTAAGAATGAAAGATTTTGTAACCCCATAAACACCTGGTTCTAAATTTGATAAATGAAACATTTCGTAATATTTAAAGTATAGAGAGATCAATCTCGCTGGCAAAACCGCAAGATTACGGAGTTTATCGTTTCTTTAAATTTAGATTCCAGATTTTTATATTTACTAGGAAAAGGCGATCGCCAGATGAGGTTATTTTTTATAGGTAAAAATTATACAAAAGATGTCAACTGAATTAACACAAAAACAAGGAATTTAAGTACTTAAATCTATGAGATATTAACTGCAATAAAACAACATTTATGAGAAATTACTTATTTCCTTTATTGTAATTTTAAATTTGGGCTTTTTTTCAGGTAAAAAAGACCATGCAACACAAAATTAGTGCAGCTTTTGTTACAACAGTTGAATTGATTGATGATGACTATTTGATGAATTCAGAGCAGGATAAATACGCAGTGGAGAAGCAAAAGGCTATGGGGCAGAGGATTATATTTAATAACCAATGCCCAATGCCCTAAACTTAAAGACGATTAATTTCTTTTGTAACTAATTTCCAGCCTTCAGCTTGGTCAACTAGCTTCATCGAATCTAGTTTGAGATTATTGAAAGCAGATGCATGAAGCAAAAAATAGGGTTGCCCATTGTAGTGCCAATAATATTCCAGTTCACCAACAGAAGCGGGAATAATGGTGCGATCGCTATAATAATCCAACGAGGGACGATGGTAAGAAAAAGATGTGTAAATCTTCTTCGTCGCTGGATTTGCCCGCACAATCATGGCGGCGACTGGTTTAACCGGATAGGCTTCAGATAATTCCCAAACCCAGTAGTTAGATTTCATTAACAGCAGCAGCGAAAGATAACTTCCCCAAAACAAAATCTTCAGAAATTGTCCGTCGCCTCGTTCTGCCAAAATAGCCGCTAAGGTCATCGTTAAAGCTACTGCTGCAAAAATCAGTTGTAAGTCTGTTTTTGGTGTTGTGCCCCAACTGAAATAAATGCTCCCAGCAGAAGCGACTACTGCAAGTATTGCCAAACCACCAACCCAAGCGCGGGGATAGGATGAGAGTAAAGGCGAATTTTCTGTATCTGATAATTGGATACCAAAAGCTAAAGCTAAACTAGGGTAAATGGGGAATAAATACCAAGGCACTTTGGTAATCATGAAAGAAATTACCAACAGATAAACACCACTCCACGCCATTACTAGTTTTGCCCAGCTAAGATTGCGATTTTCCCAAGTTAAGCGGACAGTTTGCGGTAAGAATAATAACCACGGCCATGTGTATTTGAGAAGTTCAATCACATAGTACCAAGGTGGTTCAGGATTACCCTCTACAAACGAGCCAATTCTACCTAGTGATGGGTTTACAATCCCAATTTGGGCGAAAGTGTAACCATAGTGAATTAGTTGGGCGCTATACCAACCAGCCACAGGCAGAATACCAATGAAGATTGCTAACCACAGATAGTAACAGGTGAGCAGTCGTGGCGTATCCCAAAAGAGAAATACGATGGCGATCGCACCTAGCAATGCGCCGAGTAGTCCTTGAGTTAGGCAAACCAGCCCAAAACTGACACCAACACCAAGGCAATAACGTAAATCTCGGCGCGATCGCAACACGCACAGCATCATTACCATCAAAAAACTTACCATCGCCCCATCCAACATTGCCAAGCGCCCATGACGCACCACAGGTAGCATTGTTAGATAAATCAAAGCGCTATAAATAGCAGCCCAACGTTGGCGAAATATCTCACGAGCTATGCAATACAGTAAAGGTACAGATGTCGCTGTTAAAATTGCTCCAGGTAGGCGCGTTGTCAACTCACTTTCGCCCCCTAGAGAATAAGCCCAAGCAATTATCAAATGCATCAAAGGCGGCTTGTTATGATATGGTTCGCCTCCTAGCGTTGGGTAAAGCCAACGCATTGAACCTTCTGGGGCGTGCCAAATTTCACGAGCAACCTGTGCCACAGTCCCTTCATCCCAATCTCGCAGGGGCAATCCTCCCAGATTGATGCTAAACAGTAATACTGCTGCCAACAGCAATACTATTAGCCATACCCAATCAATCCATTTGCCAACCGTGCGATGCTGTTTTTCTAGATGACTCCAGATAAAGCTTCCTTCTTGCATATTCTATGGTAATCATTTTACTTTCTGGTTTGATTACATAGAGACATCTAGCGAATCTCCAATGTTGTCACCCAGTAACAACGTATGTTATTAACAATTGCTAGTTTCCAAGATTAACTCAACTTTCTCTAATTCGCTCTATTTTTTGAAAAAATATATTAGTAATTTAAATAACATTTAAGCTGATGAATGATAAAAATAATACATCCAATAAAATATTTATTACCTTTTTTATAATCCGTAAATAAACTTGTATTTAATTTTGAATGTGACGCTTAGTTTAAATTTTATCTACAATTTGGTTAAATATTATTTGTAAAAAATAATTATTGATTACCTAAAATACCGATTAAATAATCAAGAACTAAAGATGCTTTTTTAATGAAATCTCTAAATCCAACGTTT
The DNA here is from genome assembly GCF_034931145.1 of Nostoc sp. UHCC 0252. Lineage (NCBI taxonomy): Bacteria > Bacillati > Cyanobacteriota > Cyanophyceae > Nostocales > Nostocaceae > Nostoc > Nostoc sp. UHCC 0252. The sequence goes on from NZ_JAYGHE010000003.1 coordinate 121,619, forward strand.
TTCAGGTAAGTGAAGTACACAGGTAGGGGCACAGCAGTAGAGTGTTGACTTTGATGAAATTTAGTGATTTTCGGTTCATGCTATTTTTGTGACAGTCAAAAATATCTCTCCTGTCATTGCGAGTGAAGCGGAGCGGAATGAAGCAATCGCAGTATCTATAACGATCCCAAATGAGTTGTGAAAATCGAGAGGCTTAGATCCCCGACTTCTTAGAGAAGTCGGGGATCTTGTCGTTCACGGTAATGATAGCTTATGTTTATGCACATTCGGGATGCTTTCATCACTACGAACTAGGGTTTTATTGGATGTTTGATTTTGTCTAATTACGTAAGTTATAAATTACGAATGCTATTTGAAGATTAAAGGACTCTTAAATCGTGTAAAAGGGTACTCTTACATCTTGCTTTAATCTGATATATTCCTGAGAGCAAATTTATTATTATCAGCTAGATTAATGAGTCGAATTAATGGATTTGTAGGACGACGTGATTTCTTAAAGTTTGCCAGTATCGTAGGTATTGCAACCACTACTTTTGGTGATAGCTTTTGGAATCCAGAGCAAACTGCTATTGCTGATATTCATCCAGGAAACCCTAATCCAGTTAATCCTAATGAAGCAATCAAACGCCTACTGGATGGTAATCAAAGATTTATTGAACAAAAACGTAAATATCCCGATCAATCATTAGAACGTCTACGATTAGTTGCTAAAGCTCAATATCCCTTTGCTGCAATATTAGGCTGTGCAGATTCTAGAGTACCTACGGAGATCGTTTTCGATCGAGGACTCGGAGATTTATTTGTTGTGCGAGTTGCTGGTAATGTTGTCAGTGACACCGTTATAGGTAGTCTGGAATACTCTACAACAGTGTTAGGTTCGCAGTTGATTATGGTTTTAGGTCATAAAAGATGCGGTGCAGTTGCAGAAGCAATCAAAAACGAACCACTTCCTGGCAGAATTGGTTTGATTACTGAGGGTATCAAACCATCTCTTGAAAGAGTAAAGTTAAGAACGGGCGATAATATACAAGATGCGGTTATAGCTAACATTCAATATCAAACTGAAAAATTGCAGGAAAGCTCAACAATCTTAGCTAAATTGCTCAGTGAAGGTAAACTCAAAATTGTTGGTGCTTTTTACGATATTGACACTGGTAAGGTCAAGATTATTAATTGAATACATAATATTATGTCTGGTTAAATAATTGTCATTGCGTACCGCCCTTGGCGTTCCCGCAGGGTACGAAGCGTTCGCGGAGCGTCTCGTAGAGATAGCAATCGCAAGGGCTGGGATTGCTTCATTTCGCTTCGCTACATTCGCAATGACATTGTGTAATTAATTATGTTTAACTACTTAGCGATCGCGTTTATCAGAACGGCGCGATGACGAACGCGCCCCGGAGCGATCGCCATTGGTGGCGGGTGGTGCAGCTTTACGTTTAGCTGATGTTCGTGGTAATGGTTTAGGAGTACGAGCCGGACGCTTGTCACCTTCGGGTTTAGGTCTGTGTTGCCGTCCATTGGGGATTGCTTCGGGCTTTGTATCGGGGTTAGGGCCAAAGCCAGCCACTACTTCCCTTGGCAAACGTTGCTCAATCAATTTTTCGATATCTGTCAATAGACTGTATTCATCGACGCACACCAGCGATACAGCTTCACCTAACGCGCCAGCCCGACCAGTACGCCCAATCCGATGAACATAATCTTCTGGTACATTGGGCAAATCAAAGTTGACGACATGAGGCAATTCACTAATATCAAGACCTCTAGCAGCAATGTCTGTCGCTACTAATACCTGTAAGCTGCCATTCTTGAATTTTGCCAGAGCATTAGTACGCACCGGCTGGCTTTTATTTCCGTGGATTGCCAGTGCTTGAATGCGGTCTTCGCCCAACTGCTTAACCAAACGGTCAGCACCGTACTTAGTGCGAGTAAACACTAGCACTTGATACCAATTATCTCGCCGAATCAGGTGAGCAAGTAATTGGCGTTTCTTATCACGGTCTACTTGGTAAACTTTTTGAGCGATCGTTTCGGCGGTAACGTTGCGGCGTGCTACCTCAATCATCTTCGGGTTATTGAGCAGTCCGGCGGCTAGTGCTTTAATTTTGTCTGAAAAGGTAGCGAAGAATAACAAATTTTGTCGCTGTTTGGGCAACAGTGCAAGGATGCGGCGGATATCATGAATAAAACCCATGTCTAGCATCCGATCTGCTTCATCTAGCACCAAAACCTCAATATGCGACAGATTCAGCGTCCCCTGCTGTACGTGGTCTAGGAGTCGCCCTGGAGTAGCAACCAAAATATCGACTCGGTTCTTCAAACGCTGTTTTTGCAGATGAATACCGACTCCGCCAAACATCACCATCGAGTTTAGCTGCAAGTACTTGCCGTACTCGCGCACGCTTTCTTCCACTTGGGCGGCGAGTTCACGAGTCGGGGTAAGAATCAGCGCCCGGATTGGCGGGTATCCCTTATATGTACCTTTGACATTCTTCTCAGACGATAACCGATGTAAGAGCGGTAGGGTAAAACTAGCGGTCTTTCCAGTGCCTGTTTGCGCCCCAGCTAGCAAATCGCTACCCGACAAGACGGCAGGAATGGACTGTATCTGAATTGGCGTAGGTTCGGTATACCCTCGCTCTGTAACCGCACGGATAATTTCATTGGACAAGCCGAGAGTAGAAAAATCCATAAAACTCCAAAAATAACATCGGCCTGTCGCCAATGGCGGCGTCAGTCTTAGGCGGACGGATAAAAAAGTGTTGAAAGGCTGGATGGGCAATAGCGCAAAGACTGAAGAGCGAGTGCCGCAATTCCATATCCTAACAGATTGTAGTCTATTGTGTGGTTAAAGTTGCTCTGATTCAGTGTTGTGTTAAATTAGCATTACTTGCAATGTAAAGTGTTGAACAATTAGGAGAAATTCGTTATCGCAATCCAAAAGCAACTGATTAATTCACAAATCAAGTCACCTAGCGTCTTCTTGATTGACCATGAAAATAACAATCGTGGTCTGATCGACACCAATGAGGCGCTACAGCTAGCCGAAAGCTTAGAGCTTGACTTAGTTGTAGTCTCTCAAGGTAAAGAGGCTCCGATCGCTAAAATTCTCAACTATGGCAAGCTTCAATATCAAAAGAAAAAACGTCAAAGCCAGAGTGCTAGACCGACAGTAAAGGAAGTTCGATTTGGTCTAAATGTGGGTCTGGCTGATTATAATTTACGTATCGAACAAGCAGGCCAATGGTTGAGTAAAGGCGATTCAGTTAAGTTTGCCATCCGTTTACGAGGCCGAGAACATCAATATCGTGACAAAGCAGGAGAACTGCTAGACCGAATTGCAAATGATCTCAGCCAAGTAGGTAAAATCCAATCACTGGATAAACGCGCACTAGTTGTTCAAGTCATTCCTGCCTAGTTATCTTGCGATCGCTAGAAGATATATTTGTAACAGCTTGTAAAGAATGAAAAAACCCGGAGGCAACACTGTAGCTTCTATGGAAAAAACATTGAGATTATCCCCATTGAAGGCAGCAAGGGGATTTTTTCGTTGTGCATCAAGTCACGCTTGCACAGAGCTATAGTGGAAATGATGATGGAATCTTAAACCAGTTGGGGATAGCGTAACCCCAAATACTGGGATATAAAAACATCCCAGCTCCTCTTTACAAAAATAGAGCAACCCCACTTCTGTGGAACTCAAAACCGCACTGATATTTATAAGTGCGGTTTTTGGTTTTATGACAATAACAGAGATACTGGGGGATTGAAAATTCTCTTCATTATTTTATCGGCAGTAAGAAAACCGTTCCACAATATCCTTTACTGTCTTATAGCTTAAATGAAACTGCTGGGCGATCTGGCGGCTAGAATACCCTTCTCTACTCATAGTTAAGACTTGAAAAGTATATTTGTCTAATTGTTTTAAATCATCCATTTTTGAGACCTTTTTTGTATAGGATTTGGTAAAAAATTATATTAGTATTACATTACCTAGATGGAAAAATTATTGCAAAATAACCTTTTACAGTCATTTTCCGTAACTCCTTTGAGTTATCAGAAAAATGGGTTTAAAACCCCGTGTTTCCAGCACGGCTTTAAAGTAATGAGTAAGGAGTAATGAGTGGATGAAAAATGGGTATTTACTCATTACTCATTACTCATTACTTATTACTCATTACTCCTTCTTCTCCGTGCGTTCACGGCGGTGAGGATGTCAAAAAAAAGTCTCTAGCCTTTGAATCGACTAGAGAACTAACCGTGCTTAATATCGTCTAAAAAAAACTTACTTTTTTTATTAACTTTATTCTTCCATCTAGTGAATTAATTAAGGCAGATAAAGTATGGTCTAATGTTAAGTTCAATAGCAATAAGGGATACAAAATAGTTGTTAACATAACCTCAATACCTTTCTCTAGCTAGATCAGTACTTTATCTGACGTTGTGCGTTGGCGGAAGCCTGTCGTCGAGATGGCGCTTCGTTTCCTTATCTATATTTTTCACGACTGATTTTAGGATTATTTATAGGTAGGAGCAATGTTTTAACCTTTTTGCTTGGTTGTAGTTTTTCAAAGCTAGAGGGTAGAAATTCGTGGCGACTCTTGCAGCGATACCGGAATCGGAGTGTCGAGAGCGGATTTTTATAACTTTGTACGAAATCGTACTGACTAACAGTGACTGGGTGTTTTAGTCTTTAATGTGGAAATTCCAAAGTTGTAAGAAATTTGGTAACAAATTCATTGATGGCAATATATCTTAACTTCTTATTACTGGCGAAAACCTAGTAAAAAATGATTCGTGGAATAAAACCTATTAAGAATTGGTTAGCAGTTTCTTTTTATTCAAGAATTTAAACTTATATGTCACCTGAATTTACCATAAATGTAAATATCTTTACCGAGCAGTTACAGTCACTGCAAAAGTGTTTAAACTTGCACCAAGATGCGAACACCGTAGTACAGCCAGAAGGTGATTTGCTGCTAGCAGCCTTGAAAGAACTTGATACTACTTCAAAAAAACTAGGGATAGTTACAGAGAAACTATTTGAGCAAACTCAAAAATTGGTAAATGCACAAGCATGGCTTAGAGAGGAATACAAGCGCTATCAAGACCTGTTAGAGTTCGTACCAAATGCTTACTTCGTGAGTGACACACAAGGGAAAATTCTATCAGCTAATCATGCCACTGCCACACTGTTCAATCTTCAACAGCGATTTTTGATAAACAAACCATTGGCCTGTTTCATTGCAGCAGAAGAACGTCGGGCGTTTCGTTGCCAACTAAACCAGATGTACGAGTGTGAATTTGACTATGTGCAAGAGTTGATATTACGCATACAGCCTCGTCAATGTGAGCCTTTTGAGGCTGCTGTGACTGTAGCTCCTATGCGGGACGTTAAGGGCAAGTTAACAGGTTTGCGCTGGATGGTGCGCGACATGATTCACGTCTGGCAACAGCCTCAATTAGCGCTAGAAAGGTCATAAGGGCTTTATCCGTTATCTTTCTAACTTAAACTTTAGCAGGCGATCGTATTCCTTTTTGATTACCTCGTAACACTCGCAAGAAGCCTCTTCTAGTCCCTGCCGATCAATGGTTTGGATTTTCTTTCGGCTACATTTGATAAGACCTTTCTTTTCTAGAATATGGGCGGTTTCGGTGATACCAGAACGGCGCACGCCCAGCATGTGGGAGAGGAACTCATGGGACAGGATCAGTTCATCCGAGTATAAGCGATCGCTGGACTCAAGCAACCAACGCGCCATGCGTTTTTCTATAGTATGAGTGCGGTTGCAGGCAACATTCTGCGAGATTTGCGCGATATAAGCTTGTGTGTATTTGAGCATCACGTCCCGCAGAGCTTTATTGTTGTCGAACTCATCCAGCAGGAGATGTGCCTTCATTTTCACCGCATTGCCGGGAACCTGAACGATGTACTCGGTCTGCGTCGTCTCCTGACCGCCCATAAAAGCGTTGATCCCCACCATCTCACGGCTTCCAACCACTCCGGCTTCAACTGTGCTACCGTCCATCATTGTGATAGTGACTGAGATTAGGCAGGTGAGAGGGAAGTAGACTTCTTCGATGGTTTCGCCGGGTCGGTTGAGTACCTCACCGTATGAAAGCTCAACCTCCTGCATTTTGTTTTCTATCTGCTTGTATACCTCACGGGGCAGGGCGGTGAGCAGAAGGTTTTGAGTAGCCATATTTGTCTTAAAGCTTGTTTATTAACTATTTGGAATATTGTTTAAGCTATGGCATTCAAAGACCTATAAACATAACTACGGGAAGTTCGCCAATTTTGAAGAGATATTGGCCAGCAGTTTTTTGATAATTAGCTGATACCTTTTTAAGGTTTTCACGCCAAGTAAGCTTTTGCAATCCGTATTAATCAAACGTATCCTTTTGTTATTATATAGGACTCCTATTTGATTTTTGAACAAGACTCAGTACGGATGTATCCCTTCTTTTCTCCCCAATTCCCAATTCCCAATTCCCAATTCCCAATCCACGCAAATAAATATGGCTACGCCACGCTGCGCGAACAGGAATCAAACCGGATTCCTATATCATGTTCGACTTAATACTTATGTCATTGCAAGCGTTGCGCGGCAATCCCAAACCTTTGCGAAAAAGCACCGGGAAATAGCCAATCTAATCGGCGCATTTAGTGATTAAGTGTGTCAACGCATCTATTAGGCGATCGCTTTCCATTGGTACAATGTCCTTCCCATGCATCACATCTTGAGTAATGTGAAAATGCACCAATGCTCCGATAAGAATTCTTGCTGTTGCTTCTGGGTCAGGTATGTTTAGTTCAGGAGCCGCTAAGTAGTGAGTAAGAGTTTCCATTACTGGCTTAATTATTGCACGAACACAAATTTTAGCTAACTCAGGAAAACGGCCAGATTCCCCAATTAGGACTCGCATAAATGCACTATGTTCTTTGTCGTTAACCATCTGCTCTAATGCTTTGGTCACTACCTGGCGCACTATGACAGCTGGTTCTTCCTCAATAGATTCTGTGCCAAAAATAGAGTTGTTTTTTTTGCTTGCCAGTTGCTCTATCAGAACTTTAAAAAGTCCTTCTTTATCTTGAAAGTGGCTGTAGACTGTCGCTTTAGATACACCTGCTGCTACTGCTACCCGATCCATGCTTGTACCAGCATAGCCATGCTGAAGGAATTCTTGCATTGCTCCTTGCAGAATTTGCTCCACTTTATCAACAGAATTGTCTCGATCTACTTCGCCAGCTTTCATACGTACCATTTATTAATCATCCTTTCGTATAAACAATATTAATAGATGCGGCAAAATATCCCAGTGCAAAATGGCAAAAATAAATAGAAGGGGGCAGGGGGCAGGGAGCGGGGAGCAGGAATGGCATTCCGATGCATAATGCCGAGCAAATTGATTGATGAGTTTAGTTGTATCATATTGACTAAACTAGTCCGTTTAGTTTAGCATGAATTGAACTGGACAGTTCAGTACAAGTTGCTACTGGTGGTAAAGGGAAAAGAGTATGGAGCAAAACAGAAATTCAGAGAGTTTGGGATCTTCTCAGAATCTTTTGCGATCGCCTGTTCTACTTGCAATAATTGCATCACTAGCAATAGGCGGAATCAGTGTTTATGCTGTGATGAAGTTCCAGGCTACAGCCAATGAAAAAGAAGAAACACCAGTAGCGGTTCAGCCTGTGGTAAAAACTGTAACAGCATTAGGGCGGTTAGAGCCAAAGGGAGAGGTAATAAAACTGTCAGCACCATCGTCAAATGGGCAAGGAAGTCGGGTAGAGCAACTATTGGTGAAAGAAGGCGATCCCGTCAAAGCTGGGCAGGTAATTGCAATTATGGACAGCCGCGATCGCTTACAAGCTAGTTTGATTGAAGCACAAAAACAAGTTCAAGTTGCCAAATCTCGCCTTAACCAGGTAAAAGCTGGAGCCAAACAAGGAGAAATTGGAGTGCGTCAAGCTGCTATAAATCGTCTGCAAGTGGAATTAGAGGGAAACATTAAAACTCAGCAAGCCACAATTAATCGTCTAGAAGCAGAACTCCTTGGGCAACAACGGAGCTTGCAAGCAACGGTGGCTCGCGTCGCAGCCGAGAAACGTAATGCCCAAGCTAACGTGCAGCGCTACGAGACTTTATATCAAGCAGGAGCAATTTCTAGCCAGGAAGTTGATAACAGACGCTTAAACGCCGAAACTTCCACTCAAGCGTTAATTGAAAGCCAAGCCACTCAGACAAGAACTGTAGCCACCCTCCAACAGCAGCTTAACGAAGCAAAAGCCAACCGAGATCAAACCCTCGCCAGCTTGCAACAGCAGATTAAGGAAGCAAAAGCTAACCTGAATCAAACTGCTGAAGTCCGTCCCACAGATATAGCAAATGCACAGGCGGAGATAGATAGCGCTCAAGCCACTGCGGATAAAATTAGAGCAGAACTAGCGCAAGCATACATTGTGGCTCCTAAATCCGGTCGAATTTTGGAGATTAATACGCGAGCCGGAGAAACTGTTGGGGATGAAGGAATTGTCGCTCTAGGTCAAACCGACCAGATGTATGCAGTAGTAGAAGTTTACCAAAGTGACATCAAAAGAGTGCGTCCCGGACAGGATGTGCGAGTAAGTAGTGATTCTTTACGCAATGAATTAGGGGGAAGAGTGGATAGGATTGGGATGCAGGTAAAGCGGCAAAATCTGATCAACACTGATCCCTCTAGTAATATTGATGCCAGAGTAGTGGAAGTTCATGTGGAATTGAATAAACTATCCAGCCAAAACGCTTCTAGTTTTACTAATTTGCAAGTCAAGGCGGTAATTGTACTGTGATTGGATTTATCCAGCAACTGCGGCGGCGAACCCCTCTAGGATGGCTGCAACTGAGCCATGAAAAAGGTCGTCTTTTAGTGGCATTGTCAGGTATTGCCTTTGCCGATGTTTTAATGTTTATGCAGCTAGGGTTTCAGACTGCCCTGTTTGAAAGTAACACAATCCTGCATCGCAGTATGGAGGCTGATATGTTTGTCATCAGTCCCCAAGCACGTAACTTAGCAAATATGTCTAACTTTACGCGGCGACGGCTGTATCAAGCAATGGATGTGCCAGGTGTAAAGTCGGCAGAAGGAATGTATATCAGCATTGTTGATTGGAAAAATCCCCAAACACAACAGAAAACGACAATATTAGTTATGGGGTTTAATCCTGATCAGCAGGTGTTTAACTTAGCGGATGTGAATCGCCAAGTAGATGCTGTTAAGTTACCAGATACCGTTCTCTTCGATCGCGCCTCTAGAGGAGATTATAATGAAGCGATCGCCAACATTGAACAAGGTAAAACTGTCACAACCGAAATAGAACGCCGAACAATTACCGTTAGCGGCTTATTTACAGTCGGCGCTTCCTTCATAGCAGATGGTACTTTAATCACCAGCGACCAGAACTTTTTGCGACTATTTCCCAGACAACAAGCAAGCGGTGTCAGTCTTGGTTTGATACAGTTGCAACCAGGGTCTGACCCAAAACAGATGAAAGCAGCTTTAGAAGCTCATTTAGATAAAGATGTTAAAGTTTTAACCCAAGCAGAATTTATTGAATTTGAAATAAATTACTGGAAAACAAATACTGCGATCGGATTTATCTTCAGCCTGGGTGTAGCAATGGGCTTTATGGTGGGCGTGATTATCGTCTATCAAGTTCTTTCTACAGATGTTAATTCTCATATAAAAGAATACGCCACCTTCAAAGCAATGGGGTATAACAATCTCTACTTATTAGGTGTGGTGTTTGAAGAGGCGATAATTTTAGCCGTCTTGGGCTTTATCCCTGGAGCGATCGCACCTTTGGGACTTTATCATTTAACTCGTAATGCTACTAATTTGCCACTTTACATGACCGTAGGGCGGGCATTAACGGTATTAACCTTAACCATGATTATGTGTGTAATTTCTGGTGCGATCGCCACTCGTAAATTACAGTCTGCTGATCCCGCAGATATGTTTTGAAATTAGTCCTTTGTCATTTGTCATTTGTCATTTGTTACTCAAAAGGGCAAATGACAATCATCACCAGTAATCGAGCTATCTATGACTAGCAAACCCGTTATCTCTGTTAAAAATCTCGACCATTACTTTGGTTCTGGTCAACTTCGTAAGCAAGTTCTCTTTGATATCAATCTGGATATTAACGCTGGTGAAATTATTATTATGACTGGGCCTTCTGGTTCTGGGAAAACTACACTTCTTACCTTAGCAGGCGGCTTGCGTTCCGCCCAATCAGGCAGTTTGCAGATATTGGGACAAGAACTTTGCGGTGCTAGTACAAGACAACTTACCGAGGTGCGACGTAATAACGGTTATATTTTCCAAGCGCACAACTTGCACGGTAGCCTGACAGCACTCCAGAACGTCAGAATGGGCTTGGAAGTACATAATAATATTTCATCGGCAGAGATGAAAAGCCGTTCAGCGCAAATGCTGGAAGAGGTAGGATTAGGAGAGCGCGTGAATTATTATCCTAATGATTTATCTGGGGGACAAAAACAAAGAGTAGCGATCGCTCGTGCGTTGGTTGGCCGTCCTAAAATTGTCTTAGCAGATGAACCCACCGCCGCCCTTGACAGTAAATCGGGACGAGATGTCGTCAACCTCATGCAAGCACTAGCTAAAGAGCAGGATTGCACCATTCTCTTAGTAACTCATGACAACCGCATTCTAGATATTGCCGATCGCATCGTCTACATGGAAGATGGCAAGTTAGTAAATGACCGTGCTGCTGTTACAACCAGTTAGGCTAGTTTTCCCAAGATATTTTTTCAAGTAATTTAACCATACTACTCCCAATTCCCAATTCCCAATTCCCAATCCCCAATTCCCAATTCCCAATTCCCCATTCCCCATTCCCCATTCCCTGTAATTTCACCAATGCCAATTTCCCCAGTCATCTGCTAGAGATTTGAAAGGTTTACTGTTATATAAGCAATGCTTGCCAGAGTCTGGAGTGCATCAATTGTGGGCATCGATGCCGTCAAAGTAGGCGTGGAAGTCGATGTGTCAGGGGGATTACCGGGAATTGTTGTCTTGGGACTGCCAGATTCAGCGATTCAAGAATCACGAGAAAGAGTCAAAGCAACGCTGAAAAATGCAGGTTTCGCCTTTCCGATGCGGAAAATTGTGATCAATTTAACTCCGGCAGACTTACGCAAAGAAGGCCCCTGTTTTGATTTGCCTATTAGTGTGGGAATTTTGGCGGCTTCTGAGCAAGTTAGCGCTGATTTGTTGGGGGACTATCTATTCTTAGGTGAAGTGTCTCTAGATGGCAGCTTGCGCCCTGTGGCTGGTGTTTTACCGATCGCAGCAGCAGCCCAAAAAATGGGAATTGCCGGTTTAGTTATCCCTGCTGATAATGCTCAAGAAGCCGCAGTAGTTCAAGGTTTGGCTGTTTACGGCTGCAACCATCTGTCTGATGTGGTGGCTCTTTTAAATAATCCAGGGCGTTACAAACCTGTGCAGATGGATAGTACAGTGGACAGAACAACAGTATCTTACCCAAGTGTAGATTTGCATGATGTGAAAGGACAAGCTCATGCGCGTCGGGCTTTAGAAATTGCTGCTGCTGGTGGACACAATTTAATTTTTGTTGGGCCGCCTGGTAGTGGAAAAACCATGTTAGCACGGCGCTTGCCAGGAATTTTACCGCCCCTGAGTTTTGCTGAATCTTTAGAAGTGACTCGCATCCATTCGGTGGCTGGTTTATTGAAAAATCGCGGTTCGTTGGTACGCGATCGCCCTTTTCGCAGTCCCCACCACTCAGCATCCGGGCCTTCTCTGGTTGGTGGCGGTAGTTTCCCTCGTCCTGGAGAAATTTCTTTATCCCACAATGGGATCTTATTTTTGGATGAGTTAACAGAATTTAAACGTGATGTACTGGAATTTCTGCGTCAACCTTTAGAAGATGGCTACGTTACGATTTCCCGAACCAAACTATCGGTAACGTTTCCCGCGCAGTTTACTTTGGTGGCGAGTACTAATCCCTGTCCTTGCGGTTACTATGGCGATACCATCCAACAATGTACTTGTTCTCCCCGCCAACGCGAGCAATATTGGGCAAAACTTTCTGGGCCGTTGATGGATCGAATTGATTTACAAGTTGCGGTGAATCGCTTGAAACCAGAAGAAATTACCCAACAACCGACGGGAGAAACATCAATATCAGTCCTACAACGAGTGCAACAAGCAAGCGATCGCGCCATTACCCGCTTCCAAGGAGAAGCAAATCTGCGTTGCAATGCTCAGATGCAAAGTCGTCACCTCCAAAAATGGTGCAAGCTAGATGACGCTAGTCGTAATTTATTAGAAGCAGCCATTAGAAAATTAGGTTTATCGGCAAGAGCTAGCGATCGCATTCTCAAAGTAGCACGAACTATTGCAGATTTAGCGGGAGACGAAAAGCTCAAAACTAATCATGTGGCGGAAGCAATTCAGTATCGCACAATTGATAGAATGCAGTAGAAATCTTGTTATGATGCCTATTCCGATGGAAATCAAATTTCCTCAAACTGAGCAATCTCAAAAACCTTGGATGAAATTTGCAGGAGTATTTAAAAATGATCCAGACTTTGACGTGGTTCAGCAGTATATTCAAGAATATCGTCAAGAATTAGATGCTACTGAGAAAGCGGCAGATTCTAGTACGCAGAGGGAAGCAAGTTGAGTCTTTGGATTCTCGATACTGATAGCCTTTCTCTTTTCCAGAGAGGAAATTTAGAAATTGCTCGTCGCCTAAACCTTCATACCACTCTGGGAAAAATTGCTCGTCTTCAACACGAACAAAACCGAATCGATTTTCTGCATCCTGAAGAGTGGTAATCGCTACCGTCTGTGTCATTGCTTTTAGATAACAGTTGCTTTGTTATGCCATTGAATTTTATATGCTGAGGCGATCGCAGTACCTATTACCTACCATAAGGCAAATTATGGATATTGCCGTCAGCAAATTATCGACTCTACTAAATTCCTCCTCAAGAACGCTTTACAAACTCCCTTGGGAGGATGTCGCCACCCAGAGAATAAGTATCAAATATATCAGGAAGTAAGCAATATCCTCTTAGAAGGAGACTGGTTGGATGAATTTGCAGGCAATTTGGAAGTTATTCCAAGAGACATTCAAAGAATGGAGTGAGGATAAAGCCTCACGGTTAGCGGCGGCGTTGGCTTATTACACGATTTTTTCGATTGCACCGTTGTTAATTATTGTAATTGCGATCGCAGGGGCAGTATTTGGAGAAGAGGCTGCGAGGGGTCAAATTGTCGGACAAATTCAAGGTTTAGTCGGCCCAGGTGGCGCAGAATTTATCCAAACAGCGATTCAGAATGCGAACAAACCACAGACAGGAGCGATCGCTTCGATTATTAGTGTTGTAGTTCTGCTATTGGGTGCTACTGGTTTATTTACTGAATTGCAAGATTCTCTTAATACGATTTGGGAAGTTAAACCAAAACCCGGACGCGGTGTAACTAACATCATTCGCCTACGCATTTTGTCCTTTGCAATGGTCATAGGTATTGGTTTTTTACTGTTAGTTTCTCTAGTAATTAGTACGGTATTAACAGCATTAATAACATACTTTAGCAGCTTACTGCCAGGTGTAGATTTTCTCTGGCAGATTCTCAATTTCGTCATCTCTTTTGCCATCACTACGTTTCTGTTTGGACTCATTTTTAAAGTCCTACCAGATGTCAAGATTGGTTGGAGTGATGTTTTAATTGGGGCTATGCTCACCTCCTTTTTGTTCTCAATTGGGAGATATTTCTTAGGACAGTATTTAGGTAACGGGAGTTTTGGATCAGCTTATGGTGCTGCTGGTTCACTGGTGGTAATCTTAGCTTGGGTTAACTATGCCGCGCAGATTCTTTTCTTCGGTGCTGAATTTACTCAAGTTTATGCCAGAAGGTATGGAAGCGGTATAACCCCAACAAAACACGCCGTTCCTTTATCTGATAATACGGAATATAATGGCAAGGCGAAAACGAGTCAATCGTCCACCAAGAAAAAGCCATCTTCTAACTTGATTAATCGTTTATTAAATTCTTTCAAAAAGCCCAAGCGATTGAAAGCAAGAAGGAAAAATCCGCCATTTTAATTCCACTATCGAAGGGTTATATGTTTGTAATTCTGATAAATATTGAAGTATTTAACCTCTAATAGAAATCAGTTTAAGAAGAATTCAGAAGTCAGAATTCAGGAGTCAGAATCAAGACGCTCGAATACTCGCTATCAGTGGGAGTCTCAAACCCCTTAATTCAAATGCTCGATAGCGCAGCAGGAGCGTCTGACTCGCTAACACTCCGTTATCCGCCAGTCGGACAAAATTCATCCTGTTAGCGGATAGCTAAGGTTTAGCCCATTCTGGCTCCTGACTCCTGAATTCTGTTTTGATAATAGATAAATAACCTGCTACTGGATTTTTCCCAGAAGTCTATTGAAAAAGGAAGAAAATCAGTGCTAACGGAAAAATGGTTTTTTATCGATTGGCAAGCAATCTTTGTTCCTAGCATCAGCATCTTTGAGTTGATTATCCGTGGTTCGCTGGTATATTTAGCCCTGTTCTCAGTTTTACGCTTCCTTCCTAGCCGACAACTAGGAACATTAGGAATTACTGATTTACTCGTAGTTGTGCTATTTGCTGAAGCTGCTCAAAATGCGATGGCAAGCAATTATACATCAATTACTGAAGGCGCTATCCTGGTAGGAACTGTGATTTTTTGGAGTTATTTGTTGAACTGGTTAGGCTACAAAATACCCCAGTTCCAACGTTTTATAAATCAGCCACCGCTACTACTAGTAAAAAATGGTCGGATGATTGAACGTCATTTGCAACGAGAATTAATTACAGACGATGAATTGATGAGCAAGTTACGTCAGCAAGGGGTGGAATTTTTAGCAGATGTGAAGTTTGCATATATGGAGGCTGACGGTAGGATTAGCATCATCACTTTTGAGTCAAAAACTAATCCTATCTCTGAGCAAAAAGTAACACTAAAAAGCGATCTACATTAATTAAACTGTAAAATATGACGGTTGTATTCTGTGCCGAACCGTGATTGAGCGCTATACTTTGCCGGAAATGGCTAATCTGTGGAGTGAAGCCTATAAACTAAAAACTTGGCTGCAAGTCGAAATTGCTGTTTGTGAGGCTCAAGCTGAATTGGGTTACATTCCATCTCAGGCGGTTGAGGAAATTAAGGCTAAGGCAAATTTCGATCCAAAGCGGGTGTTGGAAATTGAGGCTGTAGTCCGCCACGATGTCATTGCTTTCTTGACAAATGTCAACGAATATGTAGGTGATGCCGGACGCTACATTCACCTGGGTTTAACCAGTTCGGATGTTTTGGATACAGCTTTAGCACTGCAATTGGTTGCCAGCCTGGATCTATTATTGCAACGTTTGGAAGATTTGATTGAGGTAATTCGTGAAAAAGCACGGGAACATCGTCATACAGTGATGGCTGGCCGATCGCACGGTATTCATGCTGAACCGATTACTTTTGGTTTCAAGCTAGCTGGCTGGTTAGCTGAAGTGTTACGACACCAAGAACGCTTAAGAATTCTCCGCGAAACCATTGCCGTGGGTAAGATTTCTGGTGCGGTGGGAACTTATGCCAATGTTGAACCCCGTGTAGAAGCGATCGCGTGTCAGAAACTCGGACTCAAACCCGACACGGCCTCAACACAAGTTATTTCCCGCGATCGCCACGCCGACTATGTGCAACAGTTAGCTTTGGTGGCGGCATCCATCGAACGTTTTGCTGTAGAAATTCGCAATCTGCAAAAAACAGACGTTTTAGAGGTTGAAGAATTCTTCGCCAAAGGTCAAAAAGGCTCCTCAGCCATGCCACACAAACGTAACCCCATCCGTTCGGAACGGCTAACGGGAATGGCGCGACTGGTGAGAAGTCATGCTGGTGCAGCCTTGGAAAACATTGCTCTCTGGCATGAGAGGGATATTTCCCACAGTTCTGTGGAACGGGTAATTTTGCCAGATGCTTGTACTTTGACGCATTTTATGTTGTCAGAAATAACCGACTTGGTGAAAAACCTATTGGTCTATCCTGAAAACATGGCACGAAATCTCAACTGCTACGGTGGCGTTGTGTTCAGCCAAAAAGTGCTACTTGCTTTGATAGACAAAGGAAGCAGCCGAGAAGAAGCTTATGCGATCGTTCAAGAAAGCGCTCACGCCGCTTGGAACAAGCCAGGAGGCAATTTCCAGGACTTGATTAGCAAAGATCCTCGCGTTACTCAAAAGTTGTCCCCAGCAGAACTAGAAATCTGTTTCGACCCCCAGCAACATCTCCAGCATTTAGAAGAAATTTACCAACGACTGGGAATTTAGGATTAATTGTTTTGTAGTGAGCGTTTAAGCGCTTACTACAAACTTTTGACTCAAGAAATAAATTACTTAAATAACCTATTCCCAATGTCCTATTCCCAATGTCTTATATTCAAAACTCGTAGCGTACCACACTAAAACTTATAGAAATAGTGGGTTAGGCTTGCGTTAATGCATTTGCATAAACAGCAATTTACACGGTAAGCTTGTGTCTGATTTAGCGCTACATAATTATCTCCCTCGCGTTCCCGATGCAGCATTGCAAGAATACATAGAATGGTGTGTTTTAGAACAGGCAAAAGCCGCAGAATGTAACTTTACTCCTGATAGAAGTAAGTTAGATAATTTGCCACCAGAAGACTACGTTCCTAAACTTGTCGAGCAGTTCATGAAAGTTAAACCAGACCCAATTAAAGCCGGTTTGGTAGCTGCGATCGCTGGTAAGGAAGCTGACCAACACGCTTTATCCGGTTTAGCGATCGCTGCCGATTTTGTATCTCTTTATGTCAAGTATTTAATTCCTAAAGAAGGAAGTACAAAAGAACAGGCTGAAGAGATATTAACTAAAGTGTCACAAGATCAGTATGATAAACTGAATGAAGTTGCCAAGAAACATGGTGTAGAGTTCTAGTTTCCTGCTGATAATTTAGTTTCTCAGAGGCTTTGTCTGTCTCATCAGTCAGAGCCTCATATTTTGCAGATTATGGCAATAACTCAAAATAATCACAGTGTCTCGGACGAACACGCTCTTGTTAGTAAGTGCAAATAAGAAACTTGTATCCAGGATTGCTGTCATGTACTATCATCTGCTTTAAGACCCCAACCACGTACAGAATCAATCTCATTTTTTAATATATCTTCATCTTGTTCTGAGATATCAGTTTCCGCAGAAGCTCCTAATCCTGCAATAGACATTAGAAAAGAAGATTTATGGTTGTCTACTTCTTTTTTCTTTTGCGATCGCTCCATCACCAACCTCATAATTACATGTCCACTGTGGTATTGCTAGAATATACTTACTATAATTTTGTTACTCTATGCCCGCTAGGGATTACTATCATAATGCTGTAAAAGCAGCCCTCATCAAAGACGGTTGGATAATTACAGATGACCCTTACATAATTAAGTATGAAAATACTAAACTATTTGCTGACCTAGCGGCTGAGAGAACACTTGCAGCTGAACGCAACGGAACTAAAATTATTGTTGAAATTAAAAGTTTTCTAGGTAAATCGCCAATAAATGACTTTGAAAATGCTTTAGGTCAATATATTCTTTATCGTAATCTGATTAAAGTCACAGAACCTCAATATCAACTTTATTTAGCAATCAAGGAAAGCACTTATGAAAACTTTTTCCAGCTAAAAGCAATTACATTAGTAGTTCAGCAGAATCAACTCTTATTAATGGTTGTAGATGTCGAAAGTGAGGTTATAGTTCAATGGATAAACTAAGTCACTACAGAAATATTATTAAAAATATTCTCATAGAGTATGACCGCCTCTGCAATAGCTCGCCTGATGACGATGTAGAGAGCCTTTTAGCACTTGATGATCAACGCGATCAATATCTATGGTTTCAGATTGGCTGGCAAAAAAATCGCAGAATTAAAGGTATTACTGTACATATTCAGATTAAAAATAACAAAATTTGGATCGAAGAAGACTGGACTGAGGAAGGTATTGCCACTGACTTATTAAACGCCGGCGTTCCTCCAAGTGATATTGTGTTAGCTTTTCATCCTCCCAGCGATCGCGCTTTAACTGAATTTGCAACTGCTTAAACAATTAAATCTTACTCCATGCTAACTATTATCGGTTGCGGCAATCTCAATCGCAGTGACGACGCAGTAGGCGTAATCATTGCCCAACGCTTACAAAAATATCTAGCTGAAAATCCTCATTCTTATGTGCGAGTATATGACTGTGGCACCGCAGGTATGGAAGTAATGTTTCAAGCTAGAGGTAGTAAACAATTAGTAATTATTGATGCAAGTTCAACAGGTTCTGAACCGGGTGCTGTGTTTAAAGTTCCAGGAAGAGAACTGGAAACTTTGCCAGAACCTAGTTATAACTTGCATGATTTTCGCTGGGATAATGCTTTAGCCGCCGGACGGAAAATCTTTCAAAATGACTTTCCTGAAGATGTGACAGTTTATTTAATTGAGGCGGCAAATCTTACTTTGGGACTAGAGTTAAGTCCTGTTGTCAAACATTCTGCTGATTTGGTTTTTGAAGAGGTAGCTGCACTTATCAACCAGAATATTAACTTTTAATTAATCCAAAATCGAATCAAGCCCAATCCCGGTAAACAGAAAGTTCATCTACCCTCATTTCAAAAGGTACGCCTTGACTCTCTGGTGGACAAACACGGATTTTCGCACTGTTAACAATTCCATATAGCAATGTCCCCATTGGCACAATTTTTTGTAAAACACGCCAATTAATAACTTGATCGGGACATTCAATTACCAATGTCAGAGCATTGGCGTGGGTTGTGACATACCACCGACAATCAGATAGCAGATTTTGAATGGTGCGATCGCAAGCGTCATAAAAGTATCTACTAATAGAATCCTCTAATTGCTGTCGCAGTATAATATCTGCCGATGTTGGTTGCATAGGATGTGAGTCATCGCTATTAAAGTAATACATATTTCTAGCCATCTCTCTTTAGCTTCCTGCTTATATTCCAATCACCATTCCATAAAGTACATCTTTATTTGTTTCTAATAATTCTTGGGTTTCATTATCATAATAAGCACCAATTCCACTACACTGTATTCCCAAATAATTACTAGTTAAATAAAGCCTCTGTCCCAGAAAACCAGCTATTTGCATAGCAGTTTGATAGTTTAAATAATCTGACACAAAAAATAAAGTTACAGCACTATCTTTAGCAATAGCCTGATTAATACATAAGTAACCTGTCTTTTCACTAAAATTACCTGTTTTAACCAGATATGTACCTTTATATAACCCAGGTGTCATTCCCTCTACTCGATGCACGACCGAGTAAATTTCTATTTGCTCATAGTTTTCTGTCGGTATTGACTGCTCAAGTTGTTGCACTATATATAAATAATCTTCTTGAGAAATAGCCTCTTTCCGGAAACGTCTAATAGAACGTCTATCCCAAACAACTTGATAAAATTTCTCTTTGTCGAAATCAAATTGAGGATATTCTAATTGCTGCTGGCGATGATTTTGTAGAGTAGTTGCTTGATAAGCATCTTCAATAAATTGATTGGATTCAAAATAATCAGTGCCAGAAACAAAAGGAACTTTCAGCCTTAAGCGTCTGATTTTCTTGTCTTGTATTTCTCCTGATACCGCACAAGCAGTAATAAACTCTTTATTCTCGAATCCCAAATCAGAATTGAGGCTAAGTTTATCAAAGTCAAAAATTAGTTGTATATCTCGGTTGTGGAGATAAGCTGAAGCTGCGATCGCACCTAAATGGTGTCCGCTATCTAAGAAGCAATATCTTATGCTTCTATTTTGATATTTCCAGCTAGACCTATAATAAACACAACTAATTAAAAAGATGAATCCGTTGATACTTTTACCCGGTATAATATAATTCTCTAACCCATCATCAATTAATTCATAGATGAGAGTTAGACAATTATTCTCAACTTCTAGATGGTATATACCATCTACCATTCCCTCAATCCCGCGAACCTGTACGTAAATTTCCGTAGGATACAGAGCGCCTGCTGATGGATTCACCCGCAATTTATAAGGGCCATCTTTATATACTTTTTCTAGTGTTATCGCACTGGTTAACGAGATAAAAGAGTGAACATGATTATTGAGATTTAATTTCACTCTCCGATAAAATTTTGGATAAACTTTAAATGCAGATGGCTGTGTTGAAGCATCTACATAATTTGGATCGAGTTGTACCGATAAATAAGAATGCTTGGTAGCTTCATGATAAGCTTTGCCCGATATCTGACTTGATGGCATTTTTAAGTATCCTTAAAACTTCTACATTGCTGGCAAAATCGATAGCTTTATAATCGTCTAAGTTTTTCAAATATAAGTTAGGATGATGTTGTAAAAGTGACTTGACAACTTCTGTCTTTCCGGCTGATGCTGCGTACATTAAAACAGTTGCACCGTTATCATTCTGGTTGTTAATGTCAACGTTATTAGCTAAGAGTAAATTAATTAAATTGTAGTGATTACCAAAACAAGCAAACCACAAAGCATTGTTGCGATCGCTATTTTGAGCGTTGATATCTACACCTGCATCAATCAGTTCTTTAACGACTGCATACACTCCCTCTCTTGTAGCTTTCATTAAAGCTGTATCGCCATTTTCCCCTAGCTGATTTAAATCCCCAGAGTTATAGCCTTTTGCTATTAGCCATTGAGTTGTTGCTTCACTCAGGTCTTGTCTGTTTAATTGACTCATAATTATTCTTTCAACGTCACACGATTAAGTATTTTCTAAGCAATTTCATGCTTGGAAAACTTAATGGTGGGCATTACCCACCATTATTTTAGAATTTTATACGAGTAGCTAAAGTCTAGTTGTTTACCAAAGTAACTTTTCTAGGTATTTAAAAGTTTGGTAAAACAAAAAAAATCTTTACCCACTACCTACTCCCCGCCTTCACCCAGCAATTTAATTTTGGTTTGTTTGAGTACTAAGTTAACTAGCAACAATTTAGCTTAGTTATATATTATCACTATGATAAGTTTGAATTATGAATCATTTATAAAGATCCCTAGATATATCTAGGAGAAAATATTTAAAAACAATTAAAATGCAGTATTTTTTACAATCTAATTTCATTATCTAGACTAATAGCATATAGAATTTTTGCGAAAATAGTAGATTATTATGTAAGTTCTCCTGGCTTTAAGAATAGTCTTAAGCACACTGTTTTGCTCAAACTTGATGCTACATTTACATTGAATATTGTGTTTAATAAACTTGAATTATGATATTGAGATTTACTTTTTACATCTGAGACTTATTAAGAAATTTAAAACATTTTCTTTTTTCAAGCCAAATTTGCTATCTTTTTTAAGTAGAAATAAGCAAAACACAGGCAAAACATGGAAATTAGCGCTCGTAATTCTCTAAAAGGTACTGTAAAAAAAGTTGTGCCTGGTACAGTTAACACTGAAGTAACTTTAGAAATTGCACCAGGAGTAGAGTTAGTGTCAATAATCACAAAATCATCAGCAGAAAAGCTGGGGCTTACAGAAGGCAAGGAGGCTTATGCCGTGATTAAATCATCAGATGTGATAGTTGCTGTTGAGTAAAAATAGGCAAGTTGCCTTTTCTTGCAAGCGGCTTTAGCGCTAATATCGAATTGCATTTATATCTCTCAATTTAATGACCTCACTCCTTGAATTAATATAGGAGTGAGGTCAATTTAATTCGTAATTGCTATGTATAGTCTTAATTAAGAAGTCAAAAAAATTTGTCCAATAAAATATTATTTATTATATAGCAGTCCTAAATCATTCGTAAACAATAAGATCCCCGACTTCTCAAAGAAGTCGGGGATCTGAGTCTCTCGATTTTCACAACTTATTTAAAATCGCTATATATATTTTAATTGTTTCAACTATCAATAATGCGGACATAAATAGCTTGGATGCTTTTTGTATCTAGTGCTAAAGATGTATTTTCTATTTTAATAAGGAATGATGGAAAGTTTTGTTCTAAAGTAATAATTGTTCCTGGTGTTACCCCTATTGATATCAGTTCGTTTAAGATTCTTTCATCCTGACTTTTACAGAAGGTGACGATTCCTCGCTCTCCTGTTCTCAATAATTCTAATGAACAGCCAGTTACACTAAAGGGGGTAAACATTTGAATTATAAATTAAGAATTTTGAAGGGAAGAAGGAAGTATATTTTCATCCTTCATCCTTCATGCTTTATTTGGTTGCCAAAGACAGCAACCAAAGTAATACTTTATACGAGATACGCTTCTTGATGTGTCTTAATTGTGCAATTAGAACGGGGATAAGTGACACAAAGTAGAGCGAATCCCTTAGAAATCTGTTCGTCATCCAGGAAGTTTTGATCTTCTTGATCAATTTCACCTTCAACGACCTTGCCAACACAACTAGAGCAAGAACCTGCTTGACAAGAAGCTGGCAACTCAATACCACTTTCTTCTGCTGCGTCTAAGATGGTGGTCTCTTCGTCAACTTCAATTGTGGTGTCGAGGTCTTCTTTTTTGTTGATTAATCTAACTTGGTAGGAAGCCATTTTCAGATTCTCCTCAAACGTTATACAGTTGGTCTAATTGCCGAATTTTTTGAGTAACCTATCCTACTTTTTGCTTCCTTTCTTCTTACGGAGATGCTAAGTTTAGTAGGCTTCTCTATAGGGGTAAGGGATGCAAGGCGAACGAGAAAGCTATCTCAAGAGCATTGAAACTCTGCGGAGTGCTTCTATGGGAAGCCTTTACAATTGACTTGGCGCTAACGGAATGATGTTAGCTGCAAGGTACACCAGTAGGCGTACCATCGTCTGTTTTGAAGGACTTTCCACAACCGCAGGTATCAGTTGCATTGGGGTTGATGAATTTAAAACCGCTTTCCATTACTCCCTCAACGAAGTCAACGATAACTCCGTCTAATAACGGCGCACTTTTGGCATCAACGTAAACCAGCACTTTGCCTTGCTGACTTACTAAATCATCTGGTTGGGGCTTGCTGGTGATATCGATCGCATATTCATAGCCACTGCAACCACCATCTTTTACCGAGATGCGGACACCTTTAGTTGCGCCATTAGCATCGGGTGCGGAACCTTTAAGGAATGCCCGCAGATGAAATTCTGCTTTTTCTGATAATATAACGGCCATTAAGTCTCCTGATTTGTAGCGATTAGTTGTTCTGATTTCAGGTGGGGACGAAAATTAACTATTTTGTGCAATACCCGTGGCTGTGGGTTCCATCGAATTGGATTGCGCGTGTCTCCAAGGCGCACTATTACCGCATACTGGACAAGAGCGATCGCGGTGAGAACGGCGTTTAGCAAATTCCATCCGATTTAGGTCGATTGTCAGCAATTGCGACAATAGAGGCTGACTAAACCCGGTGATCAGCTTGATAGCTTCCAGTGCTGTTAGACAAGCTAGGGTTCCAGAAACAGCGCCTAGAACTGAAAAGCCGCGCTGATCCCAATCAGGTTTTTCTGGAAACAGACAAGATAGACAAGGAGTCACACCAGGAATAATCGTTGTCAGGTAAGCCTCCATCCCATTCATTGCAGCTTCCACCATTGGCTTACGCGATCGCACACAGGCTTCATTTAACAAATTGCGCTCTGTAAAATTGTGGGCGCAATCAAGAGCCATATCAGCAGATTGCACTAACGAATCTACATTTTCCGGGGTGATGTAATCATGAACAATTTCCACTTGGACATCAGGATTAATCGCATCCAGAGTTTCTTTAGCTTTGAATACCCTTGGCTTACCTACCCAATCATCAGTCATGAGAACCTGACGATTCATATCATCTAGCCGCAAGTCACCACCCCGGACTAGGATTAGCCGCCCAACGCCCGCTACTGCTAAGTAAAGCGCCGCCGTACCGCCTAATCCCCCCACACCTGTAACCAAAACTGTCGCTGACTTCAGGCGTTTCTGTGCTGTTTCGCCAAAGTTCGGAAGCATCATTTGGCGACGATAGCGTTCTAATTCGGTAGGCGTTAGGTTAACCAATTTATACCTCCTAATCAGAAGTGATTTCTGTCAGTGTGACTACATTTTTCGGCTTGTCGTTAAACACTTTGAACAGCTTTTGTTCATAAGCTGTCGATTCGATAAATAGCTGATAAGCTTTTTGCAAAGCCAAAGAATATTGATTTAATTTCTCTTCTTGACTCAAGTCAGGAGAATTATCATCAATTTCCTGGATATGTTGAGAAAACTTTTTCAGAATATGTAGACGATGCACATTCACAACTTCTAAGTCGTAGGACATATTAAAGAATTGAAAAAATTCTTCTGCATCTACGAGCTTCTTGAATTCATCAATAGTTCCAGTCATTTAGCATTCTCCAATTGTTTCAGATGTTGCTTAAGTTCATCTAACTGGCGATAGATTTCATAAGTTGCGGCGGCAACATCCATAAGTTGTTTGTAATCTGTTGGCAGACCTTCAGCTAAATCATGCAGATCCATCTTCATTTGACCTGCTTTGCTGTTAAGCCGTCTGATTTTTGCTTGTAGTTCCTCAATAGTCATTTGTCCTTTGTCCCTCATCTGTTGTCATTAGTCATGTGTCTTTTACTAATGACCAATGACCAATGACCAATGACTAATTAAATTTTGCCAACTTCAGGAAAGCGCTTCGCCAAATCAAGACCTTTTTTGACGTAGATTTCTCCCTCTTCTGCTAATTTTTCTAGCGAGTCAAAGCCAAAACGATGAGCATCTCGCAGGGTTTTCACAGTTAGCAAAAGACGGCCAGAAAAAACTAGCGCCCAGCCAAATCCTTCATGGCTCAAATCAACTACAACCTGGGATATTAAACCTGTTTCTTGTTCAATCCCAGCCGCTACAGCCCGAAAAAATGCCATAATCCGGGCTTGAGTCACCGCATCAACTTCGCCCTCAACGGAGATTTCCCGTTTCTTTTGTTTGGTGACAATAAAGGGTTTGAGAATCAACTCATCCGACCAAGTACGATAAACTCCATAACTGTCTTGACCACGGATTTGTTTAATTAATACCTTAAGAAAAGGTGAGTTCAAGACTTCAGTTGTAGCGGTTCCGTTAACACTATTATTTGCGGTCATACTGTTGCTTCGTCTTCAATTTCATCAGCAAAGTTTGTGGTTTTTGGCTGTAAAGCTTTACGCAACCAAGGTGGAGGATTACCTTTGAGGGTTTTGACTAGCTTGTTTAGCACTTCACTAATTTCTTCTTCTTCCGATCGCGCCTTCACTGGGGTGACACCTTTCTTGATTAACCGAGCGGCGGCGCTACCACCAATTGCTGTTACATAAACAATCGTACAGTCGCCTATTGCCTGAAGTTTTGGGTTGATTTTATCTTCATTCCCATCTTCTTTGAGTTCGCCTTCAAAATTGAGGGTTTCTACGAAGTGATATCCCTCATCGGAAATTTCGTAAACATCAATCATTTTTGCCCATCCGAAGTGAGCATTAATATGAACTCGGTCACTCGTCGTGAAGGCTATTTTCATTGTAATTCTCCTCTCTAAAGTTTTGAATTTTGAAGCAATACGGTTCAGTTAGTAATATTTAGTCTCGGAAGATCCCCCCAACCCCCCTTAAAAAGGGGGGCTAATTTAAGGCTTGCTCTATTCCCTCCTTTTTAAGGAGGGTTAGGGAGGATCAATTCTTAACTGAACTGTTTTGAATTTCAAGTGTGAATTCAAAACTCTGCGCTCACAGTTCCGAACTCTTGGAACTGTTTAACTCTCGCTTCTTCTGCCTCTAAAAATAGGTTGCCGATGCCAAATAAAAGCTCCATCGTGCCTCGATAGCCAACTTTAGTAAATTGACCATTACCTAAACGGTCATAAATGGGCAATCCTAAACGATAAAGAGGAATCGAAAGCCGTTTTGCGATCGCACCGACATTCGAGTTACCAATCAGCAAATCAGAACCACCTGCTAGACTCTCAAAGTCTTCCAAGTCGCCGATGGTAATACTTTTAACCGGGAGTTTTTCTAAGAGGTGCGATCGCGTGGTTGTCACCACAGCATGAATTTGCGCTCCCATCGATTGCAAGAAATGCACGGTTGACCACAACAAATCTGGTTCTAGTGCCAAGGAAACTCGTTTTGCACCGAAGTAAAAGTGTGTGTCCAGCATCGCATCTTGCAACTGACGACGTTGGCGGCGGTATTTTTCGGGTACGCTATTACCGCTCAGAATCGCCAATGCTTGGATAAATTCATCTACTGGTTCCAATCCCGTCAGTTCGCCAAACACCTCATAAGGTGTGCCAAAGCGTTCTTCCAGAATCTTGGCAGCCCCCCGCATACTTTCACCCAATGCCAGGGTAAAAGCGGAACAACCTACTTCTCGTAGCTGTTTTAAGGTAGTTCCACTAACTGTAACCGCACTATAATTATCCTCTAAATGTCCATCTAGAGAAGCGCCAAGGTCAGGTACAAAGATTGGCACTAGTCCAAAGGACGTGATTATCTCTTTGATTTCCTGTACATCCCCAGGTGTGAAGGCAGAACCCGCCAAAACTGTGACTTGTTCAGTTCTGAGTCCACCCGCGCGAGGAATTTCCTTAACTATGCTTTCCACAGCAACAGCAAAACCATCCTGCAACGCACCTTTAAAATCTGGGGTAGGTGCAAAAACGATCGCTAAATCATTCAATTCTGGATGGCGATCGCGGATTTCCTTAAGAAAACCTTCAATGTCATCGCCTCTAGTTTCCGTTAACCCAGTACTACATAAACCAATAATTTCTGGGTTAGCCTTTTCCACCAGAGTCAGAATTGCTTGCTCCACATTCTCTTCACCACCCAAGATTGTAGTAACTTCCGTCATCGCTGTGGTAGCAAGGGGAATCGCTTCCCGGAAATGCCGCACTAGGACAACTTTGGCGAAAGCAGTACAACCTTGGGAACCGTGGAATAAGGGCATTGTCCCTTTCAATCCCAAAAAGGCTAAAGTTGCGCCCAAAGCTTGACTTTGCTTGAGGGGATTAACTGTCAGTGCTTTGTTAGAAGTGGTAACGATCGCCATTAAACTTCCTCCTCTTCTTCCCAAGGAGCGGGTTTGCGTATTTGTTCCCAAATCGGGCTATACAGTGCTTCGTACAGTTCCCGCGCCATTTCAATCATTCCCACATAACCTGCATAAGGATGATGGCGTTCTTGGTTGATATCAAGGAAAGGAATCCGAGCTTTCAAAGCTGTGTATTGGTTACGTCCACCAGCAATCAGCATATCTGCGCGAGTGTCTTTAACCAGTTGTAGCAATTCTTGAGCGTTGCCTTTCTCTAGCATGATGCCATCGTTGCCAATCAACTTCTTGATTTTGGCTTTATCTTCTTCAGTACTTTTCCGAGTACTAGTAGCAACAACTTCAATGCCTAAGTCTCTAGCAGCCGAAATAATCGACCAACTCTTAACACCACCTGTATACAACACAACCCGCTTACCTTTGAGTCGAGCGCGATAGGGAGCTAGTGCCAAATCTAAAGCAGCCGTTTCTTCTGCAATTAACTTTTCTGTCCGCTCTTGTAAATCAGCGTCGCCTAATTTAGCGGCGATGTTTCGCAGACAGCGATTCATATCATCGATGCCGTAGAAAGACTCTTCAATGTAAGGGATGTTGTAACGCTCCTCCATCTTTCTCGCCATGTTTACCAGCGCTCGTGAGCAGATCATGACGTTGAGCTTGGCGCGGTGGGCGTAGCGAATTTCATTGTAGCGAGCATCGCCCGTAATTTTAGACAAAATACGGATGCCTAATTTTTCTAGCAGTGGTGTTACTCCCCACATTTCACCGGCGATGTTGTATTCACCGATTAAGTTAATATCATAGGGCGTTGTATGTTCCGGTTCTGCTGTTCCGACAACATATTCTAATAAAGATTCACCGCCAAAACGGTTGCCCAGATTTTTACTGCCAATGAATCCTGGAGCAATGACGGGAACAACAGGAGTACCAATTTTCTCAGCCGCAGCTTTGCAGACAGCATCGATATCATCGCCAATTAGGGCTGTAACGCAAGTGGCATAGACGAATACTGCTGCTGGTTGGTAGCGCTCGTGAAGTTCCAAAATTGCTTTGTAGAGTTTCTTTTCGCCACCGAAGATGACATCATTTTCACCCAAGTCTGTGGTAAAGCCCATTTTGTAGAGTTGAGGGCCAGACGACAGACTACCACGACTGCCCCAGGAATTACCAGCACAGGCGATCGGCCCGTGGACTAAATGAGCAGCATCTGCGATCGGCACTAGAGCAATCATTGCACCATCAAAGGCACAGCCCCCTTGAGCCGCGCCAGGTTGTGCCTGTTGAGCGCATGATTTGTTTTTCTTTTCTGCTTGTTTGTGCTGATTATGCTCGCATCCTGTCTCAGTCAGCAGCTCGTTGATTTTTCCTTGGGTGCTTTTCATCTCTATTCTCTTAATTGTTAATTGTCCTTTGTCATTTGTCATTTGTCCTTTGAATAACTAACAACTAATGACTAATAACTAATGACCAATGACCAATGACTAATGACTAACAAATGTATTTCGTGACATCCTCTCCACATACATCAGCGAGGTAAGATAGAGCGCGAAAACGCAATCCTACAAATTCGTCATATAAAGGATTGAGTTTACATAGTGGTGGGATATCAATAGTCTTCCCAAATAATTTAATTTGTCGCTCAAAGGGACAACAACAAGGAATTGTTTGGCAAATTAGATGAGCGATGCGATTATTTTTAACCTGAATTTCATCCACCACACGGCGTAACGGATTAAGAAGATTGTGGAACCATCCTGGTTTTTTCTGATTAGGTGGATGGTAATTAGGATGAGGATGAGTGTGAGTGTGTTCGTGAGTGTGATTGATGGTTTCCATTTATCAATTCCTTGGGTAAATGCTATCAAGAAAAAGGGGAGTTGGGGATTGGGTATTGGGGATTGGGGATTGGGTATTGGGCATTGGGCATTGGGTGTTTTCCCAGTCCCTAGTCCCCAGTCCCCAGTCCCTACTCCCCAGTCCCTACTCCCCTTCTTTACCCTTTAATTAACACGTTGTGTTTCTACGCAATTTCTAACGAATCAAGTCGTAGGAAATATCTGTCTTAGAAGGAATGTTGGTGTTGCGATCGATTTCTTCAAACAGAGTGTTTACAGTCCAGTTGAGGAGGTTGATTATACCTTGATAACCAATGGTGGCGTAGCGGTGTAAGTGGTGGCGATCCATGATGGGGTAGCCGATTCTCACGAGGGGAATCTTGGTGTCGCGCCACAGGTACTTACCGTATGTGTTACCAACTAAGAAATCTACTGGTTCGGTGAACAACAGTGAACGCATGTGCCACAAGTCCTTACCAGGCCAAACAGTTGCATGTTGACCGAAGGGGCTAGAAGCAAGCAATTCTTTGATTTCTGCTTCAAATACTTCGTTGCTGTTGTGAACCAAGATATGCACAGGTTCAGCACCCATTTCTAGCATAAAGCCAACAACGCTGTATACTAAATCTGGTTCGCCGTAGATAGCGAAGCGCTTGCCGTGAATCCATGAGTGGGAATCAGTCATGGCATCAACTGCACGACCGCGTTCGATTTCCAATTCTTGAGGAATGGGGATACCACTCAATTCGCTGAGTTTCATCAAGAATTCATCAGTACCCTTAATGCCCCAAGGACGGGAAACTGAGGTTGGTTGCTTCCACTCTTTTTCGATGTACTCGCGGGTTTTGAGGGTAGAGTGTGCTTGCAGAGCAATTGTAGCTTTAGCATTAATTGAATCTTCTGCATCTTCTAGCTTTGTTCCACCTGGATACATATCGAACTCACCTGTGTTTGGTGAATCCAGGTAGTCGCTGTTGTCAGCTAGAATGGTGTAGTCAAAGCCGAACAGGGAAGCAATCCGCTTGATTTCGCGGTTGTTGCCTACATAGGTGTCAAAACCTGGGATGAAGTTGATTTTACCATTGCTGGTTTCTTTCTTATGACCTGCTGTCAGGTTAGAAAGAATCCCCTTCATCATGTTGTCGTAACCAGTGATGTGGGAACCGACAAAGCTAGGGGTGTGAGCGTAAGGTACTGGGAAATCTTGAGGAACTGAACCAGCTTCCTTGGCGTTGTTGATGAAAGACTGCAAGTCATCACCAATTACTTCTGCCATACAGGTGGTGCAGACAGCGATCATCTTGGGCTTGTAGAGTTGGTAAGAGTTCGCCAAGCCGTCAATCATGTTTTGCAGACCACCAAACACGGCTGCATCTTCAGTCATTGAAGAAGATACACCAGAGAATGGTTCTTTGTAGTGACGGGTTAAGTGGGTGCGGAAGTAAGCAACGCAACCTTGAGAACCTTGAACGAAAGGTAGAGTACCTTCAAAACCAACAGCAGCAAAGATTGCTCCTAGTGGTTGGCAGCCTTTAGCAGGGTTAACGGTTAAAGCTTCACGAGCGAAGTTCTTTTCACGATAATCCCAACCCTTTGTCCACTCTGCAACCCGTTGTACTTCTTCGGCTTCGTGACCGTTTTCAAACTGCTTTTTGTTTTCAAATAGCTGTTGGTACTCAGGCTGGTGGAATAACTCGACGTGATCTTGAATTTTTTCTGGATTCTGAGGCATTTCTTCTGGACTCCAAGGTTACTGAATTCTTTTACTGATTGAGGTGCGAGTGGGGAGTAGGGAGTGGAAATATGATTCAAAATTCAAAATGCAAAAATCAAAATAAATTTTTAATCTTTCAATTTTGAATTTTGTATTCCCAACTCCCCCCTGGGGTTTTAGCCCCAGGTTATCCTTACTTATCTCACTCTCCCATTTCCCTAAACGGCAGCCTTAGCCTTAGCTTCAGCCTTCTTAGCCTGAGCTTTTTCATTCCAAGGAGCGCCAATTAATGCCCAGGTTGGGCTATTGAGTGCCAAGTCCATATCGCGTGCGAAGATGGCGAAGCCGTCATAACCGTGATAAGGGCCGGAGTAATCCTTTTTGTGGTTTAATTCTTTTCAACAGCCTAATGTTTGCAGTAAACAGTGTCAGCGATAAGCATTGTTTTCTGAGAACACATTTATTTTTAGCCTAAATATAGGCTAAAAACACAGCATAACTAGGTTCAGGACTCACGCATCATCTAAATGTTGTCCTGAACCAAGGCGATTAAAAAATCGCCTGTTTTTTTGCTCATCTCTGCAAGCACAGCAGCAAAAAGAACACATGAGAACGAAAGTACTACTAGAATTAGAGAAGGTTAATCTGCGTTTGAAGTCTGCAAAGGCAAAGGTGACAATTAGAGAATCGAATGGAAGTCTGCAATTACGGGCGACGTTACCAATTAAACCGGGAGACAAAGATAGCAATGGTACTGGGAGAAAGCAATACAATCTCAGTTTGAATATTCCCTCTAACTTAGATGGACTCAAGACGGCTGAGGAAGAAGCTTATGAATTAGGCAAGTTAATCGCTCGTAAAACGTTTGAATGGAATGATAAATATTTAGGTAATGAGGCAATTAAAAAAGAATTTAAAACTATAGGAGAATTACTCGAACAATTTGAAGAAGAGTATTTTAAAAATCATAAACGCACAACGAAAAGCGAACATACTTTTTTTTATTACTTTTCCCGCACCAAGAGATTTACGAATTCTAAAGATTTAGCAACTGCTGAAAATCTGATAAGT
The DNA here is from genome assembly GCF_034931145.1 of Nostoc sp. UHCC 0252. Taxonomy (NCBI): domain Bacteria; kingdom Bacillati; phylum Cyanobacteriota; class Cyanophyceae; order Nostocales; family Nostocaceae; genus Nostoc; species Nostoc sp. UHCC 0252. Next base: position 153,355 of record NZ_JAYGHE010000003.1, read on the forward strand.
TCAATTGAACAAATTGATAAAGAATGGGCTAAATATAATGCAGCTAGAGCGATCGCAGCATTTTGTGTGACATTCAATATCGAAATTGATTTATCGAAATATTCCAAAATGCCTGAGAATAATTCCCGCAATATACCGACCGATGCAGAAATATCTGAGGGAGTTATCAAGTTTGAAGATTACCAACATAATAGAGGTAATCAAGTTAATCAAAACGTTCAAGATAGTTGGCAACTTTGGCAGTGGACTTATGGAATGTTAGCAGTTTTTGGTTTACGCCCACGGGAACTTTTTATTAATCCTGATATTGATTGGTGGTTGAGTGCAGAAAATACAGATTTGACATGGAAAGTTGATAAAGATTGTAAGACTGGTGAAAGACAAGCATTACCATTATATCGGCAATGGATTGATGACTTTGATTTGAGAAATCCGAAGTATTTGGAGATGTTGAGGAGTGCGATCGCTAAAAAAGATAATACAAATCATGCTGAGATAACGGCGTTAACACAGCGAGTTAGTTGGTGGTTTCGCAAAATAGGTTTGGATTTTAAACCTTATGATTTACGTCACGCTTGGGCAATTCGGGCGCATATTTTGGGAATACCAATTAAAGCGGCGGCCGATAATTTGGGGCATAGTGTGCAAGTTCATACCCAAACTTATCAGCGTTGGTTTTCGCTAGATATGCGGAAGCTGGCAATTAATCAAGCTTTAAGTAAGAGAAATGAAGTTGAATTGATTAGAGAGGAGAATGCTAAATTGAGGATGGAGAATGACAACTTGAGATTGGAGATTGAAAAGTTGAGGATGGAAATGGTTTATAAGCAAAGTTGAATTTACTGACAAATAATACCAGTTTTAGATAATTTGCTATGATTTATAGGTGAGAAATCATCAGTTAAAAACTATGGCATTAGAAATTCTGAACCAAATACTTAAGCAGCTTGAAACACTTGAAATAAAAGAACTTCAGCAGCTTAATCAGACAATTCAAAAGTATCTTGCTGATAATGAAGAAACTCTTAAGCAAGCAGCATTTCATCAAGCCCTGATCGATTCTGGTTTAGTAAAACAAATCAAGCATCCTACTTACGAGCCATTAACTGAGCGACGACTAATTCAGATCGAGGGAAAGCCTATTTCTGAAACTATCATTGAGGAACGTCGTTAGATGGCAATTTACTTCATAAACAGTAGCGCATTAGTAAAGCGTTATATTAGCGAAACTGGATCAGTTTGGGTTTTAGGGCTATTTGATCCGGCTCTCAATAATTAGGTATTTATTGCAGCAATAACTGCTGTAGAAATTATAGCAGCAATTACCAGGCGATCGCGCAGTGGAAGTATTAGCATTACAGATACGAGAATAAGACGTAATCAGTTCAAATGTAATTTACAGAAAAACTATCAAATTTTTGAAGTCACAGAAAATATCAATTACCAATAAAATTAAATTTTAGCTGTGAATAATAAGCAAAAATATTATGCAGAGGCGCAGCTAATAGAGATAGTATAAATAAACATTGAGTGTTAATAATAAATTTAGCATGATTGTATGATGTGTCATTAAAGGCAGAAAAAATATGAAAATTACTTTTAAAGAATCTATTGGTCATGGAATGTTTGGAGATATTTGGGCTGGAGATGATGAGATAGGAAGAAATGTGGCTATCAAAGTTATTCGAGAGTCAGGAGAAGGTGTATCTACTATATTGCAACATGCCCAAGCTCTTGTTAGGGCAAAGCACACAAACGTTGTGGACGTTTATTCTATTGAATATCTTGTACTCCCTGATTCTGAAAAAGGAACAAAATGTATTGTTATGGAACACATAGATGGTGTTTCGCTGAGAAAAAGAATAGAAAAGAAACTCACAGCTAAGGAGGCTTTTAACATTGGTGAACAGATTCTTGCTGGAATTAAGCATATTCACTCTCAAGGGCTAGTTCATATGGACTTACATGAAGAGAATGTCATGGTCAAACAAGACGACACAGTTAAGATTATTGATATTCTTTATATGAATTCTATGTCGGAATTAGCTCCGAATGCTCAAAAGCAACGCTTAGATTATGATATTAGGCAACTAGACTGTATTCTTTCTTCATTAATCTATAACTCTGAATTAGGCATAGTGGGTTATGATGAACTTAGAAAAATGCTAGGTAAACCAGAAAGCATTGCAAAACTTGAAAGAAGCTTTTTAGACTTATTTACTAATGTAGCGAGTGATTTAGACAGCATTACTGATTTATTTGGGTTAGATCCTTTAAAGCTGCGCTCATATAAGTTTAAGTCTGAGTGTGAACATGATGTAGATTCTCTTCGACAATTACTAGGAAGAGAAATGGTCAGCATTAGTAAAACAATCAAAATATTCCCAGATACTGAGGTTGAAATAGTGACAACCCTTGAACTAGAAGCTCTTAGAGATAAAATGAGGCAGGTTGAAGATGGTCACGTAATGGTTCAAACACTTTTACATAAAGCAGATTATACAGGTGAGAGAAACTTCGATATATGGTAATTATCTTAAATATAAAGAAACAACAAGTGCAATCGCCTCTCTCTTGTGGCCTGAGTGTGTAAGTCTTAAAATCATCTTTAGCAACCCCTGACCTCAACCGTTAACAGTGAATGCGATCGCATCCCTCCTGTAGCGTCCATTCATTCACTCAAAAACAACGCCGCGATAAATTTCTGCCATCGGCAAATCAATACTAACTGAATCTAAAGTAATAGATAGCTCTAAGCCACTAAAATCACTGAGCAACCAACCTTTGGCTTGTTTACTATAGCGTTCAACAAAAGGTTCATCCTGCTCGACTAATAAATATTCGCTAAAACCCTCAATTGAGCGATACATCCGAAATTTACTGAGTCGGTTGCAATCTGCGGTGGAAGGAGATAGGACTTCAACAATCAGCACGGGATTTAACACTTCATCTAAACGATCGCCATTCAGTTGCGGTTCGCCGTCAAAAACCATTACATCTGGGTATACTCCGCGTCGATGTTCGGGAATCCACAGCCGTAAATCGCTGTTAATTGGCTCAAATTGAGTATCGCGCATCACAGTACTAAAATAGGTCAGAATGTTCCGACCAATGCGGCTGTGTTTAACGGTTCCTCCAGGCATGGGTACAATTTCTCCATCTCGATATTCGTTGCGTCCTTCGGCTTTTTCTTCGATCGCACGATATTCATCCAAGCTGTAGCGGCGCGAGATGGTAGAAATCATAGGTCGTAAGCGATCGCATTGGCTATATGACAACAATATTATTTTGTCACAGAATTGGTTGTGAGCGAGGGAGTGCCTAAGCAAGATATTGCGATCGCATATCATGCACCTCACGTAAGACAGTATACAGAGTTTGCTGTCGGATAAACCTATTGAAAAAGCCTGTTTGCGATCGCTATCCACAAACAGACTTGACTTTTTCTAGCTTTCTAATTAAGCTTGCTCCCAAAGCTGACGTACATAATCAGGCAGTGCGCCAGCAATTTCCTGAATCCGCTCTGGGGAAAGTTCGTCTTTGGTAGCAGAAAATACTGCTTTAACTGCCTGTTCTGCCTCGACTGATCCTGGAACCCCTCCTTCATTCGCAACCCGCGTTAGAAATAGCTTGGAGTCAATTCCAATGGGAGCCGGCCCTTTTAAAGGTTGACGGATTTTACTTAAAAATCTCACAATGGGATTGGTGTCTTTCCAGAGTTCAGCCACTTCAAACTGGAGTGCTTTTTCATCTGTAGGTATAGCTTCTGTATGCAGTTCTGACTCGACGCGATCGATTGTGTCCGCAGTCATTAAGTCACGCATAACGCGATATACAACTTCGGTAAAGTCTCTTGCGTCATACAAATCTGCAAATCCGCTTTTAACCATCACCTTTTCAAGAAAGGAGTGATGTTCGTCTGCGATCGCAGTTCGAGTATCTTCAATCTCTGTTGGGTCAACTTCTGGAATATTTGTTCTAAAACTTTGATCTGGCATTGTTTTTTCTTCTGGTTATTAATTTTGAGTCTTTATGCTTACTTTATGTAAGGTCGCACAAATCAAAAACCCTTGGAATCTTCCAGAAGTTTGAGATGGTATCTATTCAAAAGTTAGAAATTTCTTTGATCTGCTCATAGCTGTAAAATCATGGTTGAGGTGAGGAGAGCAATACTGCTGATGTTTGTGCCCGTCTGTGCCGAAAACCAGTCAAAATAAATGAGTTGGTATAAAATCAGCCGAAACAAAGATGCTAGAAACAACAAACATCGAAATTAACACTTCCTATGTCAAAGTACCCAACGATGACTTAGAAATCGATGCTTACTTAGCTCAACCAGCACAGAACGGGACTTTTGGCGCGATTATAGTCTTTCCAGAAATTTTTGGAATCAATAGTAATATTCGAGATATCACCGAACTAATCGCTAAACAAGGTTATGTAGCGATCGCTCCAGCAATGTATCAACGTATTGCTCCCGGTTTTGAGGCTGATTTTAGCGCTGAAGATGTTGGGTTTAGTCCAGAAGCATATCGGCTTGGGTTGGAATATTATCAACAAGTGAAGTATCAAGAGATATTCAGCGATATTCAAGCTGCGATCGCTTACCTCAAAACTTTACCCAATGTCAAAGATAATGCGATCGGTGTCATTGGTTTCTGTTTTGGCGGTCATGTTGCTTACATGGCTGCAACTTTACCCGATATCAAAGCCACAGCTTCATTCTATGGCGGTGGAATTACCACTTCTAGTTATGGTGAAGAGACTCCAACCATTAATCGTACTTCAGAAATTAAAGGTACTATTTATACATTTTTTGGTACAAGAGATGCATTAGTTTCCCAGGAAGAAAACGAGCAAATTGAGGCAGAATTAAAGAAACATAAAATTAATCATCGTATATTCCGATACGATGCAGGGCATGGATTTTTTGCTGGATTGTTCAAAGATAAGTATCCATTTATGGAACAACATCCAAGCTACAGTCCCGAAGCCGCTCCTGATGCTTGGAAACGTGTTCTAGAACTGTTTCAAAATAACTTGTAAAACTAAATGATGTAGATTGTGGTGTCTTTTTATTAAGTCTAATGCACCACAATTTCAGTGACAAAATCTTGAGTAATAACGCACATACTGCGATCGCACTCTTGTTCAATGAGTGCGATCGCAATTGCTTTTAAGCTTTTGAGTTTTTCAGCAGGAATTGACAACCACATAAAAATGGGTTTGGACTGTCTGTGCGATCGTCCACAAGCACTTCAATGGGAAGTTTGCTGTTGTAAATCAATTCGTCATAATCCATCAATGCATCCCACTTGATTTTGCCAGTCGGGAAGCCTAGCTGTGAAGTACCATCAGCGATCAACTCTTGCCATTTTTGAATCTCTGGATCTTGCGATTTGCAGTAATCGAGAATGGCAATAAATGCTCCAGGTTTAGTAACTCGTAGGATTTCTTTAAGAGCAATAACTGGATCTTCAACGACACAGAGGGTAAATCCCGACGCTGCTGCATCAAAGCTATTATCAGGAAAATCAAGATTGCAGAGATCCCCTATTTTAAGGGTGATGTCTGCGGATACGCGCTTTTTACGTGCTTCATCCATCATCTTCTCAGAAAAATCAATACCCACAACATTTACCCCTTCCGGGTAAGCTGAAAGATTAAGACCTGTTCCTACCGCAGCATCTAATATAGTTTGTCCTGGCTTCAGTTGCAAAGAATCAATTAGAGGTTGGCGCTCAATGTGCCAATAACGCTTCATAATCGCGTCATAATCCACTGCTCCTTTATCGTAGGTTTCAATCACCTGATTTATCTGCATAGGTTCCTTAATAAATAGAACTACTGACTTCATCTATCTGAGGTATCATAATATTTATAAAGCTTGACTGCCGTAATTGTCACTAAGTAACTTGGCAATTCCAAATTAAACCTTTAGCTGAAGAGGAATCTGAATGATAAACTCGGTTCCAACACCTGAAGTTGAGAAGCATTCAAGTTTGCCGCCATGTTTTTCTGTGATAATTTGGTAGCTGATCGACATACCCATTCCGGTTCCTTTGCCAACTGGTTTGGTGGTGAAAAAAGGATCGAATATTCGTTGCTGAAATTCTTTAGAAATACCGACTCCATTATCAGCGATCGCAACTTCTAACCATTTTGAATTAATTACAGATGTGCGAATCTTAATTTGATTGGGGTTTTCCTCGATCTCCTGATAGGTACGCTTAGTATTATTTTCTTCTAACGCATCAATCGCATTTATTAAAATATTCATAAACACCTGGTTGAGTTGTCCGGCATAGCATTCTACTAAAGGTACAGAGCCGTAGTCTTTAATTACCTCAATTTCAGGTTGTTCTGGTTTAGCTTTAAGGCGGTGTTGCAAAATCATCAAAGTACTATCGATGCCCTCATGAATATCGACATTTTTAAACTCCGCTTCGTCCATGCGGGAGAAGTTTCGCAGCGACAATACAATTTGACGAATGCGATCAGTGCCTACTTTCATAGAAGACAACATTCTTGGTAAGTCTTCTTGCAAAAACTCTAGATCGATGTCTTCGGCAGCCATTTGAATTTCAACCGCAGGGTTAGAATCATACTGCTGATACAATTGCACAAACGTTAATAAATTCTGGGTATATTCTTGTACATGAACGAGGTTGCCATGAATAAAGTTGACTGGATTATTAATTTCATGTGCGACTCCAGCAACTAGTTGTCCTAGACTAGACATTTTTTCACTTTGAATAACTTGAGATTGAGTGCGCTGCAATTCCTCTAATGCATTTTTGAGTTCAGTGGTACGTTCTTCTACTCGCTCCTCTAGTTTTTCTTTGCTTTTTTCTAAGGCAGTAAACGATTCATGCAGTTGCTCTGCCATGTGATTGAAAGAGTTAGAAAGGGTATTAAGTTCTTGAATACCGCTAGTTTCTACTGTCTGAACTAAATTGCCAGATGCCATTTCCTCACTTGCCCAATTTAGGCGCAGAATCGGGCGGACAATCCAATAGGATGTAAACACACCCATCACTGAGGCAATAATCAATGCGCCAAAACAAAGTGCGATCGTAACGCCCGTGTTGGCATTAATTTGCGCCATAAATGTGTCTTCAGGCACACTTACTACCATCAGCCAATTCAAGCCATACTCGTCACGCCAAGGTAGAACATTGACAAAATGCCGTTTTCCTTGCACCTCAATTTTAAAATCTGTGTCTTGGGTGATAGATCCAAACCCAGAGGTTTGGAGGTATTTAGCAATGTTTTGTATGATTGGGTCAGAACTATCGATCGCACTCAATCGCCGGATATCTTGATTGATCAAAACAAAAGGCTTCTCTGTACCAGAACTGGCGATTAATGTGCCATCCCGCTCCATAAGGAAGACTCGCCCAGACTGACTAATATTCAAATTGCGTAAAAAATTGCTGAGTTTTAGCAGATGGATATCTATAGCAATCATTCCCAGTAAGCGATTTTGCGAATCATAAATGGGACGACTAGCAGAAGCGGCAATGTAGGGGCCACTAGGATAATTCCCAGTTATAATCTTTGTCCAAATAGGTTTACCAGCAGCAATGGGTTGGGTATACCAAGGTTCTTTAGAATTTTCCCAATCCCACCGAGCATTGACCTGAGTTCGATTACCTTGATTATCTGTGGCATAAGTGAAAGTATTATTAGGAGGCTTGGCAGTCCAATCGTCAATAGTGATTGTCTTGCCGTCATAACGAGCTGCTCCCAGTCCTTCACCCGTTGTTAGTCCCATACCAATATAAGTCAAGTCATAAGCCTGTATTTGATCCCAAAAATACTTACCCAGGGTTTGGCGATCGCGCACGTCCAATATTCCCCTGCTGATGGCATTTGCATTGATCTGATTAAGGGTTTGGGGAATGGAAAGATAAGAATTCAGATGTTCTTTTACTACCTCGCTGGTGCGATCTATCAACTGTTCTGCTAGGTTGTTAACTGCTCTTTGCCCGTTTTTAAAGGACAAATAACCCACTAAACTAACCGCTCCAAAAATTTGGAGCAAGAAGGGAACAACAAGAACAATCTGTAAAGGGAACGCTTTACTTTTGTGGGGATAGTGAGTCTTCATTACTGGAAGCTGGAAGTTGTAGTGATTTGATTTACTTCTATAGTTCCCAAGATGCCTACAGACTCATCTTTTTTAAATCTTTTCTTTTTCTTAGGCTGCTGTAGGCTGTTTCGCAATGACAACTAATTAGCCGGACACGAGCTAACAGAAAAATTCTCAATCCAAAATCTAAAATCCAAAATAGTATAAGGTGCATTGCCCTTTGGACAACACACCATAATCTCACTTTGCATCTATGCAATTATTTGGGTTTGACAAAGCTTTGAGTAATTGCACATATCCTAACTTGTAGCTGCTGGTTTCTTTCCATTCTTACCCTCCACACTGGCAACAAATGACGGTTGCTCAGTATTAGGAGTTGGCGCATCGCCTCGCAGTCCCTTACGACGCTGGCTTTTAGGAACTCCTCCCGCCATGCCATACTCGACACTGCTTTTACCATATCGAGTGCCAACTGCCATTAGCATGTGTTCTGTCATATCTCCTAACTGGTCTTCTGTATCTAGCATTTCCCGATACAATTTATCTAAGCTAGAAAGGGCACTATTATATGCATTTTCTCTAGTTCGCATCGTTTCAATCAGGGTTGAAAAGGCAGGTAAGCTGAGTCCATTGCCTAAATCTAAATTTGGATCGATAGAGTTGATGCTGGCTGCACGACGCACTGCTTTTTCTAAAATTAGGGAAGTTCTTTTTCTCCGAGCCATGAGCTACACCTTGTAATACAATACGGTTAATATTCTTTACCTTAAGAGTTTTACGTATAGATTGGGCTGAGAAAATTCCGGCAAATCTGCAATGCTTTTGCTACAAAAGCGATCGCTGTTACAAATGCGCGAATTACTGAAATGAGTAAGCAAACTGGGGTTTGAGAAAGTAAAAGCTGCTTTTGCTTGCGGAAAACACCAAAATGAATAAGCAAAAGCTTGTTTTACTTGCGGAAAACACCAAAATGAATAAGCAAAAGCTGCTTTTGAGTAAGCCAAAGCAGCTTTTGCTTGCGGAAAACACCAAAATGAATAAGTAAAAGCTGCTTTTGAGTAAGTCAAAGCTGCTTTTACTAACTAAATTCAGCTTTAGTTATATTTTTAGGCTGTAATAGACAACAAGGTAGTAGCAATTCATCAATTGCCCCTACGTCAGATGTGCTTCAAATACTGTCTTTATCATTGCGAATATCTGAGGACTCTATATATTTAGAGAAAGTAGAAAAATGCCTGGTAAATTTACCGGATTCTATTATTTTTTTTAGAAGAATACCTCATCTACGTAACTTTCGGGTTTCGCAAAGATGTATTAACTTATAAAGGAACTTTTTATGACATCTCAAGTTTTTCGCGGTATTAACTACACTCAACAAATCATTTCAGAAAGCGATCAAAAAATTCTAGGTACTGCCAATCCAGACTGGTTGATTGTAGAAGGCAGCAACAATGTTGTGAATACGCGAAATGGCAACGATGTCGTCTTGCTAGGAAGACAAATAGACGGAATTTTTACTCTTGATACTAGCGTTTTTAATGGTGAAGTCTTGCAAACTAGTCCACTAGCCTGTAATCAAGATGAAGTTGATGCAACTGTTCGGACTGGAGCAGGAGATGATTATGTCAGTTTAGGAGCCGGAGATCATAAAATTTATTTGGGCAGTGGCAACAACTTTTTAGACGATTATGGTGGAAACTACCTGTTTGATTCTGATGATAATATTATTGGTTTGAAGGCAACGCCAAAATTAGTTTCCTCAGCAGGATCGGGAGACGATATTTTCTATTTAAGTGGATTTGCCAACCGAACAATTAATGCCGGAAAAGGTAACAACTTAATTTTACTGGGAAGCGGAGATGCTAACATCAATACAAGTTCTGGAAATGATGTTATTAGCAGTGAACTTTCAATAACAACTTACATTTTTTCAGGCGCTGATTTACCATTGTATAACCAAACCATAAATGCTGGAGATGGTGACAATCAGATTGCTGTTGCTCCTTATGGCGAAACCACAATTAAAACTGGTAAAGGCGAAGATTTTATTCTTGCTTATGGAATCCCTGGTTCAAGTTCTGTAAATATTTCAGCAGGTAATGGCAATAATACAATCGTTACGACTGATACCAACAGTATTATTAAGTCTGGTTCTGGTGATGACTTAATTTTTGCTGGTTCCGGTGATGACACTATCTTTGTTGGAAATGGCAATAATTTAATCAATCTGCGGGGAGAAACGGTTTCTCTTCCTAACCCTTTAGCTACGGATACAAACCTATTTGGTTCATCTGTTGAAATAATAGGCGGAGGGAATGATAAAGTCTATTTGGGTCAAGGAACAGATACAGTGATTCTGGGAAGCAGTGGCTTTGCAACCATCTATAATTTTGATTGCAGCGATCGCTTAAATGTCAGTGGATTAAACGCCAGCTTCAGCCGGATCGGTAATGACACATTAATTAGTTCAGGCTGTAATTCTTTGGGAATTCTCAAAGGGTATACAGGTTCAGTAGGCTTAGTATAAGGGTAGACTTAGGGTAGCTAGCAGCGATCGCTAAGGAGATATACCAATGACTCTTGAAAGAAAGGTAGCGGAAGCTTTTAGCATGAGTGATGATGCTTGGATACGTCATGCTAACCCTTGGAGTGGATGGACACGTTTTCTTACTGCCCTACCTCTGCTAATTATTGCAGTCTGGAGTCGCGTTTGGTTAGGTTGGTGGTCACTCATTCCTGTTGCGATCGCTGTTTTTTGGATATGGTTGAACCCACGCATCTTTCCCAAACCACAATCAACCAACAATTGGATTTCCAAAGGTGTTCTTGGCGAACGAGTCTGGTTGAATCGCGATCAAATTCCAGTTCCTCAGCACCATCATTTTATGCCTAATATTCTGAACGCTATCTCTGCTTTCGGTGGAATTGTACTTGTTTGGGGCTTAATCGTACTCAACATCTGGATTACTCTGTTAGGTTTTACGCTAGTTACGCTAGGTAAACTTTGGTACATTGATCGGATGGTGTGGCTTTACAGCGATATGAAAGACGTAAATCAAGAGTATCAAAGCTGGCTGTATTGATACCATTCGCAAAATAAGCATAGGCTCACTTATAACCTAACTAAGGCGATCGCTTAACTGTATAAACAAGACTTACTACGCACTAAAAATTTGAAACATCTATATTTTTGGATTGCGATGGCTAGTTTTGATCGTTGTGATGGTAGTGCGATCGCATTACATAGTGCCAAAAGGGAGCAATCCAAATAGCTGCTAGAAATTGCTAAAACATGACAAAAGCTCGGTTTTAGGTAAACCGAGCATGAATTGAAATTTTATTTGATGATCGTCATGACACTTATAGCGGTTCCCAACCTAGTGAGGTACGTTTTCAAAGCTACTAACCTTGGTAAACAAGATTTGGGTGTACCTCAGTAGACTAGGAAACGCTATAAAGGATGTTTGAAAAGTTCTTAGTGATGTATCAAATCCTTTTAGATCCCCCTAAATCCCCCTTGTAAAGGGGGACTTTGATTCCAGTTACCCCCTTTCTAAGGAGGGTTAGGGGGGATCAATAAGTACCTAAAATCACAGCCAGCTACTTTTTAAACAACCTCTTAGAAGATGTTTTAAAAGCCCCGAAAGTTATAATTTCGTAGTTCTACGTGGGTTAAGTACAACGCCAAATTAAGGTTTTAGCTATGTACTAATATGCAATGATTTGCTAACTATCAGAGCAAAAAAATCTTTTAAAACATCATCTTAGACAAGCGCAATTTAATAAAGCAAAGAAATTTTACTTGCGAGTTAGATTAAGCAGTTCTTTGGGAGAAGCAAGTAAATCAATAGCCACAAAGTAAATTTGACCTTGAGGATCGAGTAAAAATCGCCAAGCAATGTTCATCCCAACATTACCTCCAAACCAAGGAGTTTCGACTGTACCAGTAACTTTATGCTGTGTGTAACCATCTTCTATGGATTCCGAAACACCTTTGGTTGGCTTCATCACTAACCCTTGTCCTTCATCTCTTAGGTAAGCAGTGATAGCTTCTCGACCAACAATTGGTTTTTGGAAAGGTGGTTGCAGCGCACCATTGTTAGCAAATAAAGCAACAGCAGCTTCAAAGTTATCTGCATTCATAGCTTCAATGTATTTTACCACCGTTGGTTCTGTAACTCCCTCAATAGTAAATTTGGGACTTACAGATGAACGTGGAAAATTAAAGTTTATTTGTGCCTGTTTGTTATCAGCCAGAGACGGATCAAACCCCATATTTACTACAGTATTGCGTAGTACAGTAATTTGCTGACTCGAATCGATTTTCTGAACAGCTTCTAGCACTGCTTTAACTTCAGTTGACATTTGATAGCCAGATGGCATAGGAGCGACAATACCCTGTTTCATCCACTCTCCTAACTGCCACCAGAATCCTAGCTTGGCGTTGACTCCAAAGTATGCATAGGAACGGCTGATAGGAGTATCTGCATTACTCGCTAAATCTCTCATTAACTGCGTTTGTTGTTCATGAGACATCCGCTTAATATCGTTGAATATACCTTCCATTAATTGGAGATTTGCTTTTCCGGGAGCAGCTGGAGTAATTGTCCGACCTAGTTCAGCGTAGGCATACCAGAGAAATGCCAATTGATCGTCAATGTTGAGTTTAGCAAACATTGCTGTAGTGGCTGGAACAGCATCTGCCACTTGAGTACTAGAGAAAATATTGCGTGCAGATTCGATAGTATAATTCATGCTTGTTACCTCAAAGATTTATCTATTCAGTAGTTGCTTTCGGCTACATTTTGTAGTTTTAGGGATAAATCTAGGGCATTTCTTCTAAATGACACAATTATCCCTAGATATTCAAATCCGAATTATTATTCACTATGGCATCATAGCTGGTAAACGTTAACAAAAGACTAAGATTTATCTAATGAATATCATTGAATGAAACGTATATCTACTATTTGTTTTTCAATTTCTGGTCAAATAAAAGTAGTTTCTGAAAAAAGTATCCTTCTAAAGGAAGATATTTGCCTCTTTAGGGTATATCTATCTAGATAAATATATCTGCTTTTTGAATGTTCCGGTAATAAGATAAAATTTTGCGATCGCTTAAATCAGTTTTTTTAATTACTGTATATGTTGCAGGCTTAGGGAATGCCTCTGGTTTAATCTTTTTGCTGTCGACTTTGGCTTGAACTATGATCTGACAGTCACGCTGATCAAATCTTCAATCTACCTGGACTGTATTAAATAATAAATTATACCTAAAACAATTAAATGAGCCGGATAGAATAAATAAAACCATTTAGCTCGTGAACCTTGTTTACCATTGAACTGAAAAACAATGAATCCAGCAAAAATTGCCCAATGTTGAAATATATTACGGATAAATAAAGTTCCTAAAATAAACTCAAAGATGCACCAGCAAAGCAACCAGACACTAGGCTTCAGTTTGTCTGTTAAAGACATCAAGAAAATTACTCCAATCCCATAGGCTCCATATTCGACCCCCAAACTCTCAGCAACTGCTGCACTCAATCCAATAATTATTAGTTGCTGCCATAATTGCGAATAACGCCTTATTAAGCGCAACATCACAAGTCCAAGAACAAGCGTGTAGAGAATATTAAGTGATAAACTCCGAAAAACAAAACTATAAATAGGCTGAGATATAATTGCTGTAATTAATAGTCTGCTACCATAGCGGTATATATTTTGGGTGTGTTTTTCACCTTTAGCTAGAAGCCATGCAAACAGAGGAAAGCTCAATCGTCCAATAAAGTGCAAGATTCTTAACTCTGGCATTAGCAAATAGCACACATGATCCATAACCATGAACACTGCGGCTAAGATTTTAATGCTAAAAGCTGAAATTTTAATCACAACGTTACAGTTACCTTGGATTCCTTGATATAAAATCCATAAAATTTTATTATTAATTTAATATAATAGTTATTCAAAATCCTCGCAATTTGATAATATTAGCAAAAAGGGCAATGTCTACGATGGGTTGATTCCGCGTCACCCTCTTCAGCAGAAAATGCAGAAACACTATGGCAAAGCGTAAAAAAAGCAATCTCCAGTGGATAAAAGAAACGCTTGAACTAAAACCTGACCATCGCTGGGAATCTCCATCAGGTTACAAAATATTTGTAGCAGATCGAGGCGCTGTTCGCTTCAATGTTCCCCAAGATTGGATTCTTGAGCCACAAGAAAAATCTTTCAAGTTCCTCGACAAAAAACCACCTGACGAAGATTGCTGTCTAGAAGTATCTTTCAATCGTCTACCACCCAACGACTGGAGTCAGTTTCCGCTCAAATCTACATTGAAAAAAGTGATGGAAGACGACAGTCGCAACGTCATTGCTAAGGGAGAAATTGTTACCATCAAGCGCCAAACAGCTAGAATTGTCTGGACAGAGATGAAGTTCATTGATGTTCAGGAAGAACCAAGGGAAGCATTTTCGCGGACTTGCATTGGTTTAGGGTCAAATGTTCAGTGCTTGATTACATTCGATTATTGGGCAGATCAAGCAGAACAATTAATACCCGTTTGGGATGAAGCGATGCGTAGCCTGACGCTAGGGTTGTATATTCGTGACCCGATGACTGGTCTAGCTTTTCCAGACTGAAGCCCAAAAATCATTGCTCAAACTCCTTTGACAAAAATGCAAGAGTTTCAAGGACAGCGATCGCTAGGAGTACACGCTTGGTGGTTATTTGGCCATAATCCCGTTGCATTGCGTCTGAAGGAACTGGAACTATTAGAGCGGATTGCAGAGAAGATTGATCGAATTCAAGTTAACGGTAGCTTGAATAGTATTTTAACAGACTTGATTCGGATGAATCCGTAGCGATCGGGGTAAATATTCACTAAAGAGAGCAGAACAGAAAAGAAGAATGTCTCTTCTGTCTCTGCTTATTAGATGCCTGTGTTTTTAACCCAAAAGCTTCTTTAACTTTACTAATATTTGTAAATTGACTATAAGGCATAATTTCTAATTACTTTACAATTCCAAATTCAGTCTAACGGGTTAGGGTGATGTCTACGACTGCTTATATATCGATCCTTATTAACTGAACATCTGTATAGAAAAATTAGATATTACAGCTATATATACTGAAGCCACGTAGTTGCAATTATTACTAGTATTAAGCATTGCTAACTTAGCCATCATCAAAAGCTTCTGAGGACAGACACATGACCTATAGACTGTTTGAAATTCCATCTGAGAACGGTAGTCATGCAGATGTTGTTTGGGCTGATCCTAGTAGCGGCGATCGCAATGCCTACACTCACCTAGCCTATGCAATTGAAACAACTGACAGTGAAAACAGCGTAATAGATGGGCGGGGTATCCGTTTTAAGAACTTGCGCCGAAAAGGAATGCTCAAGGAAAAATTTCCTGACTTATTTTTACGTCTTAAAGAAAATCTTGCCTACTATGCAGGTGAAAGTGTTCTTGGAGAAAATGAATTAAACCCTAAGCATCATATTCAAACTGTTTTGAGGCTTGGTGCATTAGAGTTATTAGCAAATATTTATTCTGGGCGTATTACTGCCAGTGACAAAGATCCTTTTCCCCATCAACTGGCATTACAGCAATATGTGAAGAATCATGAGTCTCGCATTAAGCGTATTCTGATCGCCGATGAAGTAGGTTTAGGCAAGACAATTGAAGTAGCTTTGATCCTTAGAGATAAACTAATTACACAAAAAGATGATTTTCGTTGTCTTTATCTAACCTCTGGCGGTTTAACAGAAGATGTTAAAGAAAAACTGCGTAGCGTGATTAAAGATTCTGGCGATAGCATTATTAGTGTTGTAGATTCTTTTAGAGAATATGGCGATGGCATTAGTCAAAAAGGTATTCGGATTGCTAGTATGCACGCTGCTAGACGCTATCTTGATAACAGTGATAAAAGAGATTTACCTAGAGGAGTTAAACCCAACATTATCATCATTGATGAGTGTCATCATTGTGCCAGCAATGCTGATTTAAATGGTGATTCAGTAGAATCTGCAATCGATACAACACAAGCATATAAAGCTGCATACCAAATGATCACAGGTAAGTTCTGGCAAGAATCTGAACCGCCAGAGCTAGTTATTCTGATGAGTGCCACACCTTTTCGCTCTGCTAATCAATTTACAAATTTGTTACGACTACTAACACACCAAACTGCACTTAAAAATGCTTATGCAAAAGATGTTGGTAAAAAACAACTTTTAGCAGCAATATCAACAGATGATTCGCCTGTAACAGTGATCTGGCGACAACAGGATGAGATTCGTAATTGGTCTGATAAGCGATTATTTCCGAAATTAACTATAGTTCGCCCCCACAGGGAAGGTGAGCCAACCCTTGAAAAAACTGACGAAGAGTATCTGTCAACATTAGAGAACATCAAAAGGACAGTACAGCGAATTTATCGAGATCATAATGATAGTTTTGGAGGATTTGCTACTGCACATCTTGAAACACGCTTGACAAGTAGTTCTTTAGCAGGTGCTTGCTGGTTATTTCGCTGGTGTGTCCGCCATCATCCAAAATGGCAAAACGACAGAATGTATAAAGCAGATACATCAGATGATACAAAACAATTGAAAAAATTAATCCGCGAGATTTCCAAACGTCTAGCAGAATTTGATGAGAATAGAGAGATAGAATATGCCAAAGAGGTAATCTTTCCCTCCGATGGCAACTTTTGTTTTACATCTAGAAATTTAGGAGAAGGCAATATCCCTGCTATTTATGAGTTTCAAAAGAAACTACTGGAGAAGGTAAAACAAAACAAGGATCAAGATGATGATGAGGATACAGATTTAGAAGCAACAATAGAGGAAATATTAGAACTGTCAGAATTAGCATTAAACTTGTTGACATCAGGTAGAAGTGTTGAAAATGCCAAGCTCAACTGGTTAAAAGCTATGCTTGAAGCACATGCAGATTCTCGTTTTCTCGTTTTTACTGAAGTCTTACAAACTACTGCTATTATTACGGCAACTTTCCATAACCAAAGTCTTCCACTTACTGGTGGGATGAATGCTGATGAGCGTAAGGAAGTAGTCAAGAAATTTTATGATCGAACAAAGAATTACCGTATTCTTGTAGCAACTTCTGCTGCGGATGAAGGATTAGATTTTCAAGTAGCAAATAAAGTTGTGCATTGGGATCTTAGCCCTGATCCTGCTGTTTTAATGCAACGCAATGGGAGAGTTGCTCGTTTAGGTCAAATTTCTGAGGTTACTGCCTACTATCTTATTTTAGAAGGCACACTAGCTGAAAAAAGAGACACTGCTTTACTAGAGCGTCTGACGGAAGCAGGGGTTACAGATCCGCGTATGCAACTTAAAATTTTGGGGCAGCTTGATAATAAACAGCAGGAAAAAATTACAAGTGCCGTTAAAGATGATGGTGTTGATATGGGAAGTGTAGACCAAATTCTCATAGCAGCAAAGCAACACAGTGATGTTATGGAGACGGAGCTTCGTAAGTTAAATGAAAAGCTAAAACCCGTTGAGGTTCTTGATCGCAATAAACTACTCAAACGCCTCAAAATCTGGCATGATTTGAAAGTTACCGAATACGATTATTACAAACATAAACTAGCTTTTGAAGCTAAAGAATGGCAACGTCCTGTTTTTGGAGAAGAAAAAACAGAGATGGAGTCAGCAGTTTCTGAAGTTCTGGCAATTCAGAACAAAAACAATAAAAAAGATAGGTTTAACTTTGACCCAGAATTTGCTCTTTTTAGCCAAGAAAAAAATACCAATGGATTAGCTGGGTTGCTGCCTTGGTACATAAAAGAAAGTGATGGAGGTACAAAAGAACATCGACCTCTTCTTGGAAATGATCCAATTGGAAGCTTAACCCAGTCTCTTGCTAGACAAAGACAAGCGGATTTTATCGCTGTTTCTACACAAAAGCTGTGCGAACATTTTCCAAATTTTAAAGGCTGCTCTTACTTACTGTTTGCTACTCATCCATTAAGAGAATTAGAGATAAACAAATCATCAGACTCAGCTAAATACTTGACCTACTATAGTTTTACAGATGATTTTGGTCAGCCAGTCAATCCCGATGGTGCTTCTGCTATTGAAGTGCATGAAATGATTACCTTCTTGGAGGAGCAAATTGTTCAAGGTGCAGTCTCTCTATCATCTGACACAATTACTCAGGCAAAATCAGCAGGGCGGGATATCTCTAAATGGGTACAAGATTCTCTCGGTATCGGTGGTGATGACTTCTTAGATGAAGAGTCAAGTTATTTCGTACCGATTCCTGTTGCTTTGGTTGCAATTGTTGATGAAAGCCTGGAGATTAAAGAATTCTGATCGCATGATGGGGATGCGATCGCCTAATTTTTTGTTGAATTAGGGTGTAAGCGTAGCGCGTGGTGGACATCAAGTTTATCGCGCGATCGCAATTTAGATTTAAATAGCTATATTAGCAAAGCATATAAACAGATTACTGTGTATCTTTACACTCAGTCTGCATTAAAATATATACTTTATAGATAAATTTAATTATGCCGATTCAATGGCATGGAGTCACTGCAATGTCAATTGATGAAGTTGAAAACCAACAAGATAATGGTCTATCTAATCCCTCTACAGACTTAATAAAAAGCCTAGTAGAGGCAAAAGACAAGAAAAAATCTAAGAAATCCCAACGGATTTTTGATGGTAGTACTGAAGCTTTTGCCAAGAAAATTCCCAAAAAGACTTTTAAAACTGAACTAAAGCAACTCCAGATTGAGTTAGTCAAAATGCAATACTGGATTAAGCACACTGGCTATCGGGTTGTCGTCATATTTGAAGGACGTGATGCTGCTGGCAAAGGAGGAGTAATTAAACGCATTGCCGATCCACTCAATCCTCGTGGCTGTCGTGTAGTTGCTCTGGGAACCCCTTCTGATCGCGAGAAAACTCAGTGGTATTTTCAGCGTTACGTGGAACATCTTCCAACAGCAGGCGAAATTGTCCTCTTCGATCGCAGTTGGTACAACCGAGCCGGAGTTGAACGGGTGATGGGTTTTTGCACTGAAACAGAATATCAAGAATTCATGCAATCTTGCCCGGAATTTGAACGAATGCTGGTGCGATCGGGCATTGTTTTAATCAAGTACTGGTTCTCCGTCAGCGATGAAGAACAAGAAAAACGCTTTCTCTCTCGCAGTCACGATCCCGCAAGGCGCTGGAAACTCAGCCCAATGGATTTGGAATCACGCGATCGCTGGGTAGAATATTCCAAAGCAAAAGATACCATGTTTGCTTACACAAATATTCCAGAAGCCCCCTGGTTTACGATTGAAGCAGATGATAAAAGACGGGCGCGGCTCAACTGCATTCATCATTTGTTGAGCAAAGTTCCTTACGAAGATATGACACCTCCTCCCTTAGAGCTTCCCTCCAGACCTGTGGCTGAGGATTATGTTCGCGCCCCCCGCAATGAGCAGTTCTTTGTCCCTCAAGTGTATTGAGCAACATCATTGTTGTGTTGCAACTTCTCGCTAATGATTGAATATAGGGAGAAGTCGAAAGGTATGTGCAATTTTATCTATGGGCGTTACATAAACACCTACTCTTGTGGAGAATCCGAATTCTGATAATAAATTCTTCTCGCAACACTTTTTAAGTTAAACCTAATGACTGATACAGACTCGTCAAATATACGTAAAAAAACAGCACTACTCAGATTATTAACAGCTTTCAAGCGAAGGCTCAATGAACAAATTAATCTTTGTCAAAGTATTGTTTTTGAATATGGCACAGTTGACGCAATTATAGACAATAATTTTTCTCAAAAGTATGTTGTACATGATTATGTATTTTACTGTTTTACCAAAGCGTGTAAAAGTTTGATGGCTGTATCAATTCTCCTTGAGAATAAACTACCTGAAGATGCGATGAGCTTATTACGTAGCGTCTATGAAAACTATCTGCACATCATATATGTGATCGAAAATCCAGAGGATATAGACGATTTTGTGTATAAAAAAATTGGTCTTTATACAGGGCGCTTACAGCATCCAGTTTCTCAAAAAGGACGAAAGTTCTCACATCAAGTTATAGATACTGAAACTGGCGAAACTTTACCCTATGGTGTAGGTATATCAACTTTAGTTTCTCGAAGTAAGTATAAGTATGATCAAGCAGTTCATACAATCATGTTTCCGTTCCTGAGTGAGCATACTCACCCTAATATGGTTGCTTCTGGCAATTATCGAGAGGATAATGACATACATTATTCCTATTGGCAAGCTTCAAACACTTTACAGGCTGCGTTTTTTGCCATTTATATAAGTACACTAATTTTAAGTGAGTCATTAACTTTTGAAGCATTAGTTGAAATCAAAGAAATCAAATATCAGTGCCGTCAAAGTATGAAGCTATGCAAGCGATTTCTGACTCTAATGGAGTTTCCAAATCAGTTTGACAGTTTACCAAACGATATACAAAATAGGCTCACTGAACTAGCTGATCATTTGAGCCGGCGTGAGCGTTGCTATTTGAAGCCATACACCTAATTATTATGTGCTTAAATTTCGTAGACATCGCCTATTTTATTGTCGAGTGAGGGCGTAGGCAAAGCCCGTCGCAGAAATCACTACAACGGCTTACTTCTTCAGTATTTCACAGACAATCCCTCGCAAAGCTTTAGTACAATTCTAAGCAATGCAGACTTGGATTATTTAAAAGCTCCTGAATTACCTCCACCCCAGAACGAAGTAGAGATTCAACTTGTTTTGTTGGTGCATTTCCACAGCCTAGCCATACAACTTTAGGTGGAGAACCGTACAAACGGCTTCTTTCGGCAAAGTCTACATCTTGAGTTACGATGCAAAAGTCATTGGTTTTAGCAAATTCCCATATTTCAGTATCAGTCTTTACTTCTAGTCCATGAAACTGAACATGACTCGAATCAGGAAAAACATCTGCTAATTGAGTTACCAGCTTGCGACTCAAATTTTGATCAAAAAGCAGCTTCAAATACCACCTGCTGTTCGCGTAACGTTTGGTAGAGAGGCAACTAAACGATGTTCACGGTCAGCAGCAAACTCTAGACTTGCCCTAATATCTTCTTCTGTTAATTCAGGGAAATCGTCTAATATCTCTCCATGAGACATACCAGATGCCAACCAGCCTAGAACATCGTACACGGTGATTCGCATCCGTCTAATACAAGGCTTACCACCTCGCTTGTCCGGTTCAATTGTAATAATATCGTGATAGCTCATGGTGATTATAAACTGCATAGCATCTTTCTAAGTCTAGAACAGCTTTACATCGTGCAGCAACGAGGCGATCGCAACAACAGTCTACTTCTTTTACTGCGATGTCTACGAGGGGCTATTCGGCGATCGCACTATCTCGTAAATTAGTTTTATAACACGCAATCATCAGGATTTTAGCAAAGTACCCGAATTGTTAATTGAGGATTGGATGGTTTAATGCGTAGGCGCAGCCTCTCCAAGAGTTGCCCGTTGTAGACATCGCAGTTATAAAATCCCTAAATATGCAATGTTTTTTATGGGGTCAGAGTGATAGGAGTTAAACTTAATAGTAAGATTTAAGGTATTTGCTTGAGGGTATCAGCAATGACGGCAAAAGAGCAACTTATTCGTGAAATTGAGCAAGCACCAGAGGAACTGATTGAGGCAATCTTGAACCTTTTGCAGTCTGTAAAGGCGCAATCTAGCTTCCAAGGTTTTAATCAAGATAGTATTCAGGAAGCAGATAAAACCCAAGTAATTGCTTCTACTGTTGAAGCAGATAACTCCTTACAAAATCTCTTCAACGAGTTCGAGCAATTTGCTCAGAGTATTCCTTCTGAAGAACTTGTTAACTTGCATACAGATAGCGCAGAGCAGCACGACCAATATCTCTACATTGTCAAGTGAGGGCGATCGCCAAAACGGTCTACTTCTTCTACATCTCACAGATAATCTTTAAAGGCGATGCCGAACAGCCCGTCGTAGACATCGCCTAGTTTATTGCCGAGTGAGAGCGTAGGCGAAGCCCTTCGCAGACATCGCTACGAGGGTCTACTCCTTGCACATCCCACACACCATTCCTAAATATACAGTGACTTTTTGTAAAGTTTGGGCGAATCATATATCTACCCCTAAAATTTAGAACTATACTAACTTGACTAGTTAATTCTCTAGGAAAATTCATCTGTGATCAGCCTAGCAAGTGTCTCCAATACCGTGTCCGAAGTGGAAAGTGATGGTTTAGGTGAAATTGACAACCTTGATAGGCAACTGCATCAGCGCTTCCAGAATAAATTTTTGGTTCATCCTTCATTGACGCGACTTATAGTTAGTTTTCAAGCTAACAAAACTAGACCTATCTATCGGTGGTATAAATATAAAGAAGCTTTTTCTGCATCTCTTATAGAATATCTATTGCAACAATATAAAATTACTCAAGGTAAGGTTTTAGATCCATTTGCAGGCAGTGGAACTATGCTATTTGCTGCTAGAGAAGCTGGAATTGACGCTGATGGTATTGAATTATTGCCCATTGGTCAACAAATAATTAATGCTAAAAAGCTTTTAGATTCTGAATTCAATCTTGAAAATTTCGATAGAATAAAAGATTGGTCAAAGTTACACGTTTGGAAGCAATGTGAGCAGAAAAAAGACTTACCAGAATTGAGAATCACAAAAGGAGCTTATTCTGAAATAACTATAAATGCAATTGAGCAGTATCTTGCAGCTTGCAAAGGAGAAAATAATAAAGTCCAGGCAGTTTTAAACTTTGTCTTACTGTGCGTTTTAGAATCCATAAGTTATACACGTAAAGATGGACAGTACCTCCGTTGGGATTATCGTTCCGGTCGTGGACAGAGCAAGAAACTTTTCAACAAAGGCGAAATTCTAGAGTTCGATAATGCGATCGCCAATAAAATAAGTGAAATTATTGATGATTTACTGCCTTCAACACAACAAATTGAGCTTTTCCCAATTAAAAACTCTCAAGGTCAAATTCATCTTTATGAAGGCTCTTGTCTTGAGATTATGCCGCGTCTAGCCAATTCCGTATATGATGCAATTATTACATCTCCACCCTATTGCAATCGATACGACTATACTCGCACTTATGCACTGGAACTAGCTCTACTTGGTATTTCTGAAAAGGAGTTAATTAACCTTCGTCAGGAAATGCTAAGTTGTACAGTTGAAAATCGCCCCAAAGATTTATTGACTATTAACTCAGATTGGAAAACAGCCTTAAATATTGCTGATTCACAGAATTTGTTGCAGGCTATCTTGAAATATCTCGATAACCAAAAAGCAAAGGGTGCGTTGAATAATAATGGTATACCAAGAATGATCAGAGGATATTTTTATGAGATGGCGTGTGTAATACAAGAATGTTTTCGTGTTCTTAAACCAGGGGCACTTTTATTCATGGTTAACGACAATGTTCGCTATGCAGGTGCAAGCATTTCAGTAGATATGATTCTCTCTGATTTCGCCGAACAGCTAGGTTTTGTTATTGAAAATATCCTTGTTTTGCCAAGTGATAAAGGTAATAGTAGCCAGCAGATGGGAAATCATGGACGCGATCCATTGCGGAAGTGCGTTTATGTGTGGAAAAAGCCATAACTTGAATTCCTATGTGTTCCTATCAAAATCATCTTCAATCCATTGATGATCTTATAACAACTTATGAGGCAATTCGTGCAGGTTTTGTAGCTCTTGCACTAGAGAAAAATCGACGTGCTACGCCATTTGTCGCAGAAGCAAGGGCACTTAAAGAAGCTGCTGCTCAAGCTGAGAGTCCTATTGAATTACTAAAGATTAAGGGCATTGAGATGGGATTGTTAACTGCGGCAGGCTTATCTGATAAATCTTTAGCACACCTGATGTCAGAGGATAAAGTACAGGCTGTAAATGGTCTGATAAAAAATTTTCTTGAGCCAGCAGGTGCAAACTTTCCAGAGGAATTGGTTTTTAGATTTTTGCTGACTCGTGGTGACACACTTGGTGGTTCAATGCGAAATGTTGGAGGCGTGTTGGCACAAAGAAAGCTAACTCGTGCAATTCTCTCTACTCTCACGATCGCAGGTACAAGATACCACTGGCAACACTCAAAGAGTAAAAAGTGGATAGCCATGACAAATAATGACTCAGAAATTGAGTTATCTTTACGAGGAATAAGCTGGGAAACCGAGATTGGTAATCGCACACTAATTTATAACCTGACTGTCCCGCTAGTTAGAAGTAATGTGGATCTATGTTTGTTTAACCTGAACCCAGCAGAGTTAGTAGCCAACAAATCTAATGCCATTGAACCATCTGTAGTTGCGCCATACGTTATTGCTCTTGGTGAACTTAAAGGAGGTATAGATCCCGCAGGCGCAGATGAACATTGGAAAACTGCACAAGCAGCACTAAATCGTATACGTGAAGCATTTTCTAGAGTAGGGCATTCACCTCTGACTTTCTTCGTAGGATCAGCGATCGCCAGAAGGATGGCAGGCGAAATCTGGAATCAATTGGAAAACAGCACTCTCAGCAACGCTGCTAATTTAAATCAAGAGAATCAAGTTGCATCTATTTCTCGTTGGTTGTGCAGTCTATAAAAGTGTACTTAAGTGTATTGATTGTGTTTTCAATCATGCGATCGCACCATTTAATCTAAAAAATCGTCATTTTAAATAGTCTTTTATTTTACAGTTTTCCTTTGAGTAAAATGCAAGCAAAATCTAAAAACCAGACTCCATAAGAGTTATACTATCTAAAGCATCAAAAAAGATTGTTCCTAAATAACCCTGCAACCTGCATTTAGGCTAGAAATAGGCTCTTTTTTCTCCCGCCGCGAAAAAACCTTGCATTATTATGATGTTGAGGAGCGATCGCTAGGTTCGGAGTAATCCCAAGAGTGCATTTGACGGAAAGGTAGACCCATCTTTTGGAAGACGTACTTCTCTTTCACACCAGAAGCAACTAGGTCAGGCTTCAGCGCTTTGATAAATTCCTCGAATTCGTAAGCGGTAACGTCGTCATAAACGATGGTGCCGTTTTCGATGTAGTGAGTGGTACGTTTGTAGTCGTCATTATGAGCGAACTCATAACCTGTACCAATCATTTTCATGCCCAAGTCTAGGAAAGCTGGGACAACGTGGCGAGGACGTAGACCACCAACCATGATGGCAACGGTCTTACCATCCAAGCGGGGGCGATACTTAGCAATTACCGCATCCATTGTGGGCTGATATTTGGCGATAACTTTCTCAGCATTTGCTTGGATTGTTTCGTCAAACTTGGAAGCGATTTCCCGTAAAGATTCAGCAATCTTGGTGGGGCCGAAGAAATTGTATTCCAACCAGGGTATACCATAAGCTTCTTCCATGTGACGGCTGATGTAGTTCATCGACCGGTAACAGTGGATGAGGTTCATCTTCACATTGGGGGTCATCAACATTTCGTTGATTGTGCCATCACCAGACCACTGAGCGACTACGCGCAAGCCGATTTCTTCTAACAGGATGCGGCTAGCCCAAGCATCTCCACCGATGTTGTAGTCACCAATGATGGCTACATCATAAGGAGTACCTTCAAACTGAAGTGTACCGTCTTTTTTCGCTTGGTCTGCTCTGGTGAAAACCCAGTCACGAACCATGTCGTTAGCGATGTGGTGTCCCAAAGATTGGGAAACACCCCGGAAGCCTTCGCAACGAACAGGTACAACTGGCTTGCCAATTTCTTTCGATGTCTTCCGAGCTACTGCTTCGATGTCATCCCCAATTAGACCGATGGGGCATTCTGATTGAATGGAAACACCACGGTTGAGTGGGAAAAGTACATCAAGTTCTTGGATGAGCTTGGTAAGTTTCTTGTCACCACCAAAAACGATATCTCGTTCTTGGAAGTCAGAAGTGAAGTGCATGGTACCAAAGGTGTCAATACCTGTGGTGCCGATGTAGTAGTTACGACGACCAGACCAAGACCAGTAACCGCAACCTACAGGCCCGTGGCTGATGTGGATCATGTCCTTAATAGGACCCCAAACCACACCTTTAGAACCGGCATAAGCACAACCACGAGCGGTCATTACCCCAGGAAGGGATTTGATGTTAGACTTAACGCCGCAATCGGCCTTACCTTCTTCGTATACGCCTAAGTGCTTTTCCCGTTTTTTCTTAGCTTTGTCCGGGTAAGCTTCTAGAACTTCTTTAATTAGTTCTTTTCTTTCTTCGATGATGTTTTGATTTTCTGGAGGTGTCATATTTAGCCTCTGTGACTCGTAAGGATCGGGGCATAGGGGGACTAGGAGTCCCCTCTAAGATTAGGGGGGAGATTAGAGGGAAAGGTCAAAGGTCAAAGGTCAAATGTGAGATTCTTCCTTTTTCCTTTTTCCTTGTGCTAAAGCGTTATTTATTAGCAGCGAATTATACTACAGGAGCTTCAGCAGCACTCTTACCAACTAGCATTGCGGTATTTTCGTCGCTTTCGAGGATACCGAATTCAATCAACAATTCTTCTAGTTCTTCCATTTCGATGGGTGTAGGAATAGCTAGATTTTTGTTGTCGATGATCTTGGTAGCCAATGTCCGGTATTCGTTAGCTTGGTTGCTTTCTGGTGCGTACTCGTTAACTGTCATGCGGCGCAATTCAGCGTGTTGAACGATGTTGTCACGGGGTACGAAGTGAATCATTTGGGTGTTCAACCGTTTTGCCAAGGTTTCGATTAATTCGATTTCCCGGTCAGTGTTACGGCTGTTACAAATCAAACCACCCAAGCGCACGCCACCGGTGTGAGCATACTTAAGAACACCACGAGCGATGTTGTTAGCTGCATACATCGCCATCATTTCACCTGATGTTACGATGTAGATTTCTTGTGCCTTGCCTTCACGGATAGGCATTGCGAAACCACCGCACACAACGTCACCTAATACGTCGTAAGATACGAAGTCTAGGTTTTGGTAAGCACCATTTTCTTCTAAGAAGTTGATGGCGGTGATAATACCACGACCTGCACAACCTACACCGGGTTCTGGCCCACCAGATTCTACGCAACGAACGTCACGGAAACCGGTTAACATTACTTCTTCGAGTTCGATATCTTCTACTGCACCACGTTCTGCGGCGAGGTGAAGAACGGTTGTTTGAGCTTTGCTGTGCAGCATCAAACGGGTGGAGTCAGCTTTAGGGTCGCAACCGACGATAAGGATGCGTTGACCCATTTCTGCCATAGCTGCTAAGGTGTTTTGGGAGGTGGTAGATTTACCGATACCGCCCTTACCGTAGAAAGCTATCTGTCTAATGTTTTCGTCTGTCATGGTTCTTGTTTCCCTGCAATTGGTTGGTTGGTGGGTCTGTGCGTTTGTCAGTTGCGTTCACGCCAGTTGAGCGACAGTAGTGAGCGCGTGTAGAGCATCGTTGGTAGCGTTGGCATAAATGCCTGCTGGGGGCGATCGCTCCACAGCCAAAATTATTGACAGTAAGTTCATCGATCTTCCTCGTTAAAATTTTTTTCTTTTGATTTTTTGTCCTTTGTCCTTTGTCATTTGTTTTGACAAAGAACAAAGAAAATTACGCGATTTACAAATACGTCATAATGTGTTTCAGCTTGCAAGATTCAATAGGACTTGATGTTGTTATTTGTCAACAATCAATACATAAGTCCTATTACTTGTTCAAAATAGCGCCCTTCATATTTGTGACGCGATCTAGTGCAGCTTTGGTGTCTTCTGCTGACACTCCACGCACAGCCATTGCTTCACCGAGATGCTTGGCGATCGCATCGAAGTGTGGTTGCTGTAGGTTCATTCCAGCGTGGGTTTTGTCCATTGGACGACCGCCGTATTGCTTTGGCCCTTCAAATATTTGACCTAAGAAAGCAACTAGATGATTGCGTTGCTTCGCCATGTCTGTACCAGCAAAAACGGGAGCGAGGAGGCTGTCTGTAGCAATGCGTTTGTGGAGTTCATCTACTACTTGTTCAATAGCTGGTTGTCCACCAATGTTGTCGTACAATGTGCTCATATCCTGTTCCTTTGAAGCGAGTTGGATGATGAAATTTGCAAGTAGGCACTTAATCTCTTTGCCTATATGCTGTTAGCCTCATAGCTAAATTTAGCTATTGGTTGCCGGTAGGATTGAAGCATTGATGTGGAGACAATTATATGGTTCAAATCCTACTTTCTGTTCCTGGCTGAATGCATATTAGAGCGTATTTGTAGATTACGTTAAGTCCTACAGCAATTCCTAAACTGCTTCGACTACAAGGCTCTTGCTGACACGATCTTGTAATCTGGCTTCGATCGCAATTTTCAGAGTTGCTGTACTACTAGAACAGGAACCGCAAGCACCTTGCAGTACAACTTTAACGCGATCGCCTTCTACATCATATAGTTCTACATCTCCCCCGTCTGCAATCAGTACGGGTCTGACTTCTTCATCGAGAACCTTTTGAATTAGAGCAATCTTTTGCACGTTTGTTAGCGCTCGTTGCTTAGATGTAACAATTTCTGTGGCAACTTGTACGCCGTAGTTGTTGAGAGCAGGTGAGGCGTATTCCTGTTGAACTGATCTAATAATATCATCGATATTAGCCAGACAGGAACCGCATCCGCCACCAGCTTTTACATAATTTGTTACTTGCTCGGCATCCGTGAGATGATTTTCTAAAATGACGCGACGAATTTTAGATTCGCTGATGCCAAAGCAACTGCAAATTAACGCACCTTCATCGTCATCATCATGGGTAGCTAGAGGAATGCCACGATAATTATAGATAGCGGCTTCTAGGGCTTCTTGTCCCATGACAGAGCAGTGCATCTTTGCTTCTGGCAAACCACCCAGGTAATCTGCAATGTCTTTGTTGGACACTTTCAAAGCTTCATCTAAGGTTAAACCTTTAACCATTTCGGTTAATGCACTAGAAGATGCGATCGCACTAGTACAACCAAAGGTTTGAAAGCGAGCATCTAGAATCTTATCAGATTCTACTTCTACTTTCAGGTGCAATCTCAGAGCATCACCGCAAGCAATGCTACCGATTTCACCCGTTGCAACCTTAACTCCAGCTTCGCCCGTTTCTTCAATTTCTCCCTGATTCTTGGGATCGTAAAACAGTTCTAATACTTTATCGGTGTAGTCCCACATATTTAGTTCTGAGTAATGAGTGCTGAGTGCTGAGTGGGGGAGTGGGGAGTGGGGAGTAGGGAGTAGTAAATTCTTTATTCCCTATTCCCTATTCCCTATTCCCTAATTAATTAACGATGCGCTAGTGCTTGTTCTTGTCCTTGCAACCAACCTGCTTCATCATTTTTGAAGGGTGAGAGGGCGCGTAAACGTTCTACAATACTGGGCATTACCTCTATTACTTGATCGATTTCTGCTTCAGTGGTGTAGCGACAAAGACTGAAGCGAATTGAACCGTGCAAAGTTGTGTAGGGTAAGCCCATTGCCCGCAGGACATGGGAGGGTTCCAGAGAACCGGAGGTACAAGCAGAACCGGATGATGCACAGATACCGTATTTGTTCAATAACAGTAGGATTGCTTCACCTTCGATGTACTTGAAGCCGATATTGGTTGTGTTTGGCAATCTCTGCGTAACGTCACCGTTAACGACACAATCGGGAATTTTAGCGAGTAAAGTTTGTTCGAGGCGATCGCGCAGCTTTCTTTCTCTTGCCGTCGCTTCTTCTAAGTGTAACAGTTCTAGTTCCGCAGCTTTGCCCAAGGCGATAATTGCTGGAACATTCTCTGTTCCCGCCCTACGTCCGCGTTCTTGGTGTCCTCCAAGAATGAAGGGACGGAACCGAACCCCGCGCCGAATATATAAAGCACCAATTCCTTTTGGCCCGTGCAGCTTGTGACCAGACAGGGTTAACATATCGATGGTGCTAGTCTTCATATTCAACGGGATTTTTCCCACTGCTTGCACCGCATCTACATGAAAGATAGCTCCATATTCTTTGACGCGCAACCCAATTTGCTCAATCGGGAAAATCGTGCCTGTTTCATTGTTAGCATACATAATTGTCACCAAGGCGGTGTTACCCGTCAAGGAGGCTTCTAGCTCATCTAAATCTAGCTGCCCTTGATTATTTACTGATAGATAGGTAACACTATAACCTTGGGTTTCTAATTGTTTGCAGACATTGAGTACTGCTGGATGTTCAACTTGGGTAGTGACGATGTGGCGCTTTTCTGGTTGCGCTAACAGTGCGGCTCGAATCGCCGCGTTATCTCCCTCAGTACCACAACTTGTGTAGACAATTTCAGACTCATCGGCTCCCAGCATAGCTGCAAGTTGTTCTCTTGCGGTTCTCACTGCTTTACCGACTTGCCCACCAAAGGTATGCATACTGGAGGGGTTGCCGTAATAATCCGTCAGGTAAGGTAGCATTACCTCTATAACTTCTGGGTCTACCTTAGTGGTGGCATTATTATCGAGATAGATGCAGTTATTTTGCATTGTTGTCTTCAATTACGAATTACGAATTATGAATTACGAATTATTTGGGGTTGGCGCTTTTGCAACTGTTCCGAGTATTTCTGGGAATAACAGTTAAACCAACGTTCCCAGTAATCTTGTTTATTTGTTAATTTAGCAACTACGCGGTTGTAATTAGCAAACCAGCCTTCCCAGTAATCGCTAGGCTGCTTAACGCAACCGTCGCAGGTGGGACAACCAGCTTTACACTGAGGCACAGTATGAATGCTACCAACACAGTTTGTACAGAGTTCAGGGTCAATCCAGTGCTGTCCGTCAACTACTTTTACTGCATTTGTGGGACATACCGTTAGACAAAGATTGCAGGAAATACACTGGCTAGTAAGAATTTTGTAAGCCATGATTTATTCTCCTTTTTTGGGAATGGGGCAGTGGGGAAGTGGGCATTGAGGATTGGGTTTAGGGTAGGGCATTGAGGATAATTCTTATCCCATGCCCTATGCCCCATGCCCCATGCCCTATTCGTTATTCCCTAATTCCTTAACGTATTGCTCGTAGAACTCCAAAGCAACCTTTTCAATTACGTCGTAAGCTTCAACAGTCTTAATTCCAGCTTCTTGCAATTTTTC
Source organism: Nostoc sp. UHCC 0252 (assembly GCF_034931145.1). NCBI lineage: Bacteria > Bacillati > Cyanobacteriota > Cyanophyceae > Nostocales > Nostocaceae > Nostoc > Nostoc sp. UHCC 0252. The sequence continues at coordinate 184,518 of NZ_JAYGHE010000003.1, forward strand.
TTGAGGACAGTTACCAATCTTGGAGACTAAAACTGCTTTGCAATCTGCGATCGCTTTCATAATATGCTCAAAAGAAGCTTCTTCGCTGTATCCACCTTGGCAGTACTGGTCAATTTTGCGATGACCAACAAAGCGAACTTCGTCCCCACCCACTTCGTAAATTTGGAATTCTTTCGCATGACCGAAGTGTTGGTTAACTAATCCGCCGCCTTTGGTTGCTACTGCAACTAAAACTTTCGGACTGTTGGCAATTTTCTTGCCAGCTAGCGCCTTATCTTTGGCTACTTTAAGTTCTTCTTTAAACTTCTCAATTCCTTCGTGAACAGTAGCGCGTTGTTCCATGTCATATTCGGGAGCCATGTCCAAGAATTTCTCTTTGGAAAACTCTTGGCTGCGGTCTTCTCCCAACAATCCGACTGCATCGGCACGGCACTGGCGACAGTGACGCATCATTTTCATGTTACCAGAGCAGTTGTCTTGAACTTCTTTGAGTTCTTTGGGTGTGGGGCCGCGTTGACCGATTAAACCGAAGTGTGTGCCATGTTCTGGTGCAGAAATCAATGGCATGATGTTGTGCAAGAATGCACCTTTCTCACGAATGACTCGATTCACTTCGACTAAGTGATGGTCATTAATTCCGGGAATCATCACGGAGTTGACTTTGCACAAGATGTCAGCATCTTTCAGGGCTTGCAATCCTTCCATTTGTCTCTCGTGGAGGATTTTCGCACCTTCAAGACCTCTATAACGCTTGCGTCTGTAGTGAACCCAAGGATAAATCTTAGCACCGATCTCTGGATCTACCATGTTAATGGTGATCGTTACGTGATCTATATTTAATTGTTTAATGCGATCGATGTAGTCAGGCAGCATTAAACCATTGGTTGATAAGCACAGCTTGATATCTGGTGCTTGTGCTGCAATCAACTCAAATGTGCGGAAGGTTTTTTCTGGGTTCGCCAATGGGTCGCCAGGGCCAGCAATTCCCACAACTGTCATTTGCGGAATCTTGCCACCAATGACTAAAGCTTTGTGTGCGGCTTCTTCTGGTGTTAGCAATTCGCTAACTACTCCAGGACGGCTTTCGTTAGCGCAATCATATTTGCGGTTGCAATAGTTGCATTGAATGTTGCAAGCTGGTGCAACTGCAACGTGCATCCGGGCGTAGTGGTGATGAGCGTCTTCGCTGTAGCAGGGATGTTTAGCAATGCGTTCTTGGAGCTTTTCGTCCCTTTCCACGGTGGTGCTGGTGGTGCTATCGCAGCCGCAACCACCTGATTTTGCTTGGGTTGGCGATTCCGTAGCGTTGGAGTTGAGGAGTCGTGTAGACGGTGATGTCATTGAGTTTCGCAAAAGGTCGGTGGACTTGGCTGCCACTGTGGGAGATGTTGTTGCTGCTCTCTATGCCCAGAATTGAAGTCGCGTCTTCCACACTGCCTGCAAACCCTTGGGTGAGGGCGACTTGTTTTCAAGTCAGGCAGGCGATAGATATCTGATGTTCGGCTGGTGTGTGTCAACGTTTGGTTCTTGGGTAGAATTGGTGCTTACAGCCGCGACTTCTCTTCACTTCAGGCATGGTGCTATGTCATCCCTCCACTCACCCTTCGCTTTGTTTTGTTTCAGAGCGTTAGGTGATTGGCGATATAAGATTTATAGCAGCCGTCTCCCAGACAGATGTTGCGTCTCTCCAGGATAGAATTTATTGGATTTATTACTTTTGTACTCAAATACTAAAAACCCTAATTCTTCAAGCGTTACAAGAATTAAAAAAGTTTTTTTCAGGTAGGGGTTCTAGTCTTTTTTGGTTGGGGTTCTAGTGTTTATAGATAGGGGTTCAGGATTTCTTTGTACTCAGCCACAAACCAATCCCAGCAAAGAATTTAATCTAATTGCAACTGGATTTCGGTTATTTAAATGTGTACTCAGGTTGCCCTCAATTTTCGTCAAAAGGTATAAATGACAAGGGTTTGAGGGTGAAAAACTGGAGTAATTTATATTGTTTTACTCCAGAAACGTGCGAAATTCAATTCTGTATCTAACATATCATTTTTTTGAGGGTAAAAATGCACTTCATATTCTTTTAATTTTTCTTTGAGAATGATGTTCAATTATGCCTTTAAGCCTTGTCTGGTAAGCCGTAGAAGCTAATGGAAATAGATGTGTTGCTGCATATAATTTTCAAAAAACTTAACTTTTCAGTCTTCTTTTTTCATTCCCACAATGAGGAGATGGGCAGGAAACTCTCAGATTTTGTGTTTGAGAGAAACAACAAACTATAATCTAACATGATTGAGCGATCGCAATGAATTTTCTGAATTGCTCACTACAAACCTTAACAAAAAACCCCATTCCCAATACGGGAAGGGGCAAAATTTAAAATATTTCTTCTTATAGGAGAGAGGTTTTCCAGATACCGCTCTTTGTTGCTGATACTATTTAGCTACAATCAAACCAAGCGTGAAAAAATCTTAAGTTATGATAGCTATCCCCCAGCAGCCGCCAAAAATGACCGTTGAGGAATATCTCGAATGGGAACCCCAGCAAGACCTTCGCTACGAATATGCCAATGGCGAAGTGTTTGCGATGACAGGCGGTACAATTCCCCATAACGACATTGCACTTAACTTGTACACTGCCTTACGCCCTCATTTGCGTTCAAGGGGTTGTCGAGTGAATGTGTCAGATGTGAAAATGCAACTCACTGCCCAGAGTCGCTACTATTATCCTGATGTTATTGTCAGTTGCGACCCTGAAGACCTTAATGCCCGCAAATTTATCCAACATCCCAAGCTGATTGCCGAAGTTCTTTCGCCAGGTACAAGCGCGAAAGATCGGGGTGAAAAATTTACTTATTATTTGACAATCCCCAGTTTGCAAGAATATATCTTGATTGACTCGGAACAAATCTCCGTTGAGCGTTACTGTCGGGGTGAGGGTAGGATGTGGCTTTACTATCCCTATACGGCTGGAGATATCGTCACTTTATCGAGTATTGAATTTGAGTGTCCGATTGAATTACTGTACGAAGGTGTTGTATTTACCACTGAAGAATAAAGAGAATGTTCCGTGTTCACTCTTAAAGAGCGATGTCTACGACGGGCTGCGCCTATGCACCTTAAGCAACTGCATAGCCAGTGTAAGGTCTTAACTCCGGTGGACGAAACCCTAGAACAATATGCTCTTTAGGAATTCCAGGCCGTTCTAAATCGGCGGCAATGCCTTCTTCTGTGCCATCCCGTTGAATCTAGATTTTGCCAATTATTTAACCGGACATGATATGAGTTCATTCAGCAAAATATCGCACATATCCTTTACAAGAACTTGCGGCGGCTCATAGTTATAGCGAGACTGGGCTTGCTGTGGGGAAAATTGCGTTGAAGCAGCTCGTCGTAGACATCGCAGTTTCTAGTTGATTAGAGACAATAAGCCAAAAACAGCACAGGTGACTGAATTTTGGCTTTTGAATAATAGAATTGTTCTTGCATTTAAATTTCCTTGCTCTCATTTAAATTTTGGATTTTAAATTACTCAATCCAAAACCCAAAATTTAAAATCTAAAATTCGGCAAGTGGTGCTATTTGACCTCTATAAACGAGATCGTGTTCTCGAATTCAGGTGGAACAGATTCATAATTACCAGCACTAAACTCACGGCATAGACCACTAGTTTCACTTTGGCATACACGTACCACTGTACCGTCAGGTACGATTAATGAGCTAATAGCGTCATTTCCCACAAACTTTAAGTCACCTTGGTTGGCTTTATATACCCCTGGGTTTGTGGTAAAAGACTGAGCAACTCCAGCAAAATTAGGTTCTGTGTAGACCTTAACCTGCGATCGCGGATTGACCTCTATAAACGAGATCATGTTATTGAATTCAGTTCCAACAGATTCATAATTACCAGCACTAAACTGACGACATAGACCACCAGTTTCATGTTGGCATACACGTACAACTGTACCGTCAGGTACAGTTAATGAGCTAATAGTGTCATTCCCCACAACATTTAAGTCACCTTCGTTGGCTTTGTATACCCCTGGGCTTGTGGTAAAAGACTGGGAAACTCCAGTAAAATTAGCTTCTGCGTAGACCTTAACTTCTGATGATTGCGTGGAGGGGGGATTGTAGGAGAGCTTGTAAATGGTACCGCTATAATCATCCGAAATTAACAAATTGCCTTGTAGATCAACTACCATATCCACGGGTCGCCCCCAGACTTCTTGCGTTGCTGGATTCAGCCAACCGTTGACTAAATCCATCTCATCTCCTGGAGCGTTTGTCGTAGTGTCCCAGGGAAAGTAAGCTATTTTGTAGCCGACTTTTTTCTGGCGATTCCATGAACCATGTAGCCCCGTTACTGCCCCACTTGAGTACAGGCTGGGAAAGGTAGTATTTTGTAAGAATGTTAGTCCCAAGGGCGCTGAATGGGCTTGGATACCCTTGGTAATCCTGTCCATTGCATCGCAATTAACATTTCCATCAGCATTGTATTCATAGTCACGGTCAAATGGCATATTGTTGAGGCCAGTTGGCGTGTCAGGGTTGGGGTTGCAGAATGGCCAACCGTAGTTACCGCCATCTCGGACTTTCGTGAATTCCTCTGGTGGGTGGTCGTCTACGTAAGAGGGGATAATCTTACCGTAATTGCCGGTGCTATCGTTGAAGGGATAAGCGATCTGGTCTCGATTATTAACGACTACCCAAAGGTCATTTGTCCCAGGGAAGAATGCTAACCCTTCGGCATTACGTAAACCTTGAGCAAAAAGCCGCCGATTGGTTCCAGTAGCGTCATACTGGTAAATCGCACCACGTACTGGGTCACTGACTGTATCTTCCTTGCAGGCATTGCAGGCAGAAGCGATCGACACGTACAGTTTGTCATTGGCATCAAGGGCGATATTTTTCAGTTCATGACCATAAGCGCCTTTTAGTTCTGATGTGCTGCTGTCTGGTAAACCAGTTATAACGATTTGGCGATTTGTTGCGATTAAGTCTCCAGAGTTGTAAATGAAGCGGTTAATTTGATGAGTCTCAGTGATATAAACGTATGTGATGCCATCAATTGTATGAAACACAATATCGTGTGGCTTGCGTAGACCCGTCACGAAGTCGGAAATAATTGGGTCGTTGCTGCCATTTGGCCGGACAATTAACACTTTACCTGTACTTGGCTGTGATACTAAAAGATCGCCATTGGGAGCAACTGCCATAAAGCGAGCATTCGGAATGCGAGCATAAACAGAGATGGAAAAGTTGGGTGGCACTTTTAAGTAACGGTTAGTATCAAAGGGCGAATTGGTCATTGTACCAGGCACTTTCACCAGAGTGTCAACAGAGGCGGCAGGTGGGATGGCAAACGCTTCGGTGGAAACAACCTCTAAGGACATCAAACTGATTAGTGATGTGAATAGTATGCGTCCAAGCATCCGTGTTGGGTTTAAAGCAAACATAAGGATTCTAAACTTCCCCATAATGTGGTATTGGTTTCTATTACACTGAACTCTTGGCTAGCCAATTTTTCCGAGAGCTTGAACAAACATTACTAAGGGTAAGAGTTTTTGAAAATACTTCGTTAAATTTATTTATATGCTTGTATTTTTTTCTGAGCAAAAAATGGGGAAATCGAGGGTAACAAACAAAGGTAGAGCGATCGCTCTCTCCAACTCAAAAAGCCCTCAAACTCAACACTCAAGATGTGATTTAACTGAAAGAATTGATTAAAGTGGGTAAGTTCGTCTGGTGATTGATCGCACATATCCCTGACAAGAACTACTGGCTACTTATGTTTATAGCGAAGGTGAGGGAAAACTGCGATCGCACAGCCCATCGTAGACATCGCAGTTTATAGTTAATTAAGAGTGTTCCAAAAAATAAATGATCCAAAACCCGTCATTGCGAGCGAAGCGAAGCAATCGCAAGGGCTGGGATTGCTTCGCTTCTCTACGAGACGCTCCGCGAACGCTCGCAATGACAATTGAGTATTTTTTTACTTGGAGTACTCTAACAGTCCCAACAACTATCTGGGAATTCATCTATTTAGGTTGCACTTCAGTGCCAGATTGTCTAGTGCTGGGCTAATGTACTAAACCAGACATTTAAATCTGCGATCGCCTGAAAATCTAACAAAGCTTCACCGAGATTTTCTAATTGTTCTAGAGAAAGAGTTTCAATGCGTTCTAGTACTTCTTGGGGTAATTCTCCTATGCGGCGAGTCAGTTGACGGAGAATGAGTGATCGTTCTCTTTGTTCACCTCTTTGTTCCCCTATTTGTTCGCCTCTTTGCACTCCTATTTGTTCACCCTCTGCAAGAATTTCCTGATAAATTACTGACTCGCGCATCATACCCTCCCGAAATAGCTGTCTAATCAAGTCTTTTTTGTATTTTAACCCTGCCAAGATTTGGGTGTAAGCCGAAATTTCTGGCCGTTGTCCTGGCTGAAGTTGATTAACTCGTTCCACAACTTGTTTTAACAAGGTTTGCGGTTGCGTGGTTGCTGCCAGTGGTGCTAATGGTAACAAAGCTGGCTCATTAAGGAACAATTCGGGCTTTTCTTCCCATATAGAAATCACACGATATTCGTGACGGGTGGTTTCGACACTGAAGACTGTTTCAATTACCGTTTCTGGTGCAGGAGGAAGCAATAATACGACAACTTGCGTTATTGGGAGACGATATAGCCGATACAAGCGTACCCAATAATCTAGCATCCGCAGGGGCAGAGGTGGTGTTGATTCTAGTTTGGTTTGAAATTCTAGATGGAGAATCCGCCCTTCTAGTTGTAAAAAGGTAACATAATCAGCACGAATCGGTTCAATGCTTAATTCGGTTTTCAGGACTTTGACGTTCGTTTGTGGTGTTCCCAAAACCCAACTAGCAAAGGTGGCGGGATGTTTTTCTGAAAGCAGTTTGCACAGGTTATCAAAGGACATTAATAATAGACACGAATCTCACAAGGTATTGTTATTATCTCGTGGAGAGTGGTCTAGTGAGCGATCGCAATTAGTATGATTGTGCGAGCGTGCGATCGCGCAGAGACTTCAGCAACAGAAGAATAATCAGAGTTAATCGCTATAATCTTGGTGAGTGTTAGGGAAATCAGCCATGTTAGAATACAACCTGCCACGCTACTTACCTTCAGCCGAAGAACTACCAGAGTCTGACGAAACGCCTGTGGATAATGAACTGCAAGAATTAATTCCAGGCTTGCTGAAGGCAATACTACTAATACTTTGGGCAGAGCGCATGGACTGGTTCTTTGGCATAGATATGGGTATTTATTATCACCCTGATAAACCGCCAATTGTACCAAATGGGTTTTTGAGTTTAGGGGTAGAACGCTTTTATGATGAAGAATTGCGTCCCAGTTATGTATTGTGGGAAGAAAAAGTTTTACCCACTTTCGTACTAGAGGTGGTATCTAAAACTTATCGTAAAGAATATACCACTAAATTAGATGAATACGCAGATTTAGGCGTACTTTATTACGTAATTTATTCTTCTCGTCGCCGTCGCAAACCGCGTTTGGAAGTGCATAAATTAGTAAATGGCAAGTATGAATTACAAGCAGGAAATCCGGTTTGGCTACCGGAAATTGGCTTAGGAATTGGTTGCGATCGCGGCAATTATTCTGGTGTCACCAGAGAATGGCTTTATTGGTATGATGAATCAGGAAAACGCTATCCTACGCCACAAGAGAAGATTCAACGGCTAGCGGATAAATTGCGATCGCTCGGCATAGACCCAGATAATCTTGATTAATCTGCAATTATACTCAAAACTGCTAACTCAGTACTGACTACTTTGATCATGCGATCGCGCAGAGACTTCAGCAAGAGAAGAATGATCGGCGTTAGTAGTGCTAAAAATCAACTTCCCCTCTGATGAGCAGTATTATTTCTGCAATAACTCTGAAATCTGGAAACATTACTTAAGTTAGTGTATATACTCGTAGTCAAACTTTCAACAGACGCGGGTATTATGGACTGGTTAGTTATTTGGGGTGTAACTCAGGCCGCCGGGTTGATTTTTAAACCCATTCTGGAAGACTTAGCCAAGGATGCTGCTAAAGATTGGGCTAAAGATTTATTAAAAGGCATCCCTGGCAATATTTTAGAGAAACTGAAGAAGGAAGACATAGAAATCGCTGCTGGTAAAGCTTTAAAAGAATTTTTACAACTGGTGCAGGAAGATTTAAAAGGTGGAGAACTTTCTGAAGATGAAATCAAAAAGTATACGCAGCCGATAAAGCAATTTCTCAAAAATCAAGAAGTCAAAGAAATTTTGGGAAATGCCTTTAAAGATAATAATCCAGCTATAGACACTAATAGATTACAAAAAATTTGGGATGAAATTAATGTTTCAAATCCCTTACCAGATGATTTTAATTGGAAACGGATTGCTAAAAAATATCTGCAAAAGGTTAAAGAGATTATTCAAGGGATTCCTGAACTCAGAGATGTTCTGGATTCCCAAAACCTGGATAAGATCAAAGACATCTTAGAAGGCAATGCTCAGAAAATTACTGCATTTGATTTAGTTAAATATCAAGAAGGAATCCGCGAAAGCTATGGCAATCTCAAGTTAGATAGCTTAGATACTAGCGGCTATGCCTATAACGAACTAAAATTGTGGCGGATTTTTACTGCTCAAAATGTCCGGGAAACTCAAGTTTTAGCACAAGTTCATGAACTGCCTAAAGAACATCTTAAACGGCTGCGAGAAACTGACCAAGTAGAAGCAGAAGTGGAATTAGAAGAATTAGAACGCCACAAACGGGTTTATTTTGAACAGCCGATCCGTTCAGTCTTAGATGTTGTCAATAAAAAGCAAGATTATAAATACATTGTGATTTTGGGCGATCCTGGTTCCGGGAAGTCTACATTGTTACAATTTCTGGCTTTGAATTGGGCAGAGTCCCCACTGGATAATGTTATCTCATTACCAATTCCCTTGCTAATTGAGTTACGCACTTATATGCGGCGACGGGAAGATCAAGAGTGCAATAATTTTCTAGAATTCTTTCATCAATGTAGTGGTGCTGTTCATCATCTCAATCAGCTTGAACTAGATAAACAATTAAAAGCTGGTAATGCCTTAGTGATGTTTGATGGTTTGGATGAGGTATTTGACCCTGGTAAGCGAGAGGATGTAATTACTGATATTCATCGCTTTACTAATGAGTATCCTGATGTGCAGGTAATTGTCACATCTCGGATTATAGCGGTTCCCAACCTAGTGAGGTACGTTTTCAAAGCTACTAACCTTGGTAAACAAGATTTGGGTGTACCTCAGTAGACTAGGAAACGCTATATTGGCTATAAACCGCAACGATTGCTTAATGCTGAGTTTCGCCACTTTATATTACAAGATTTAGACTCTGAACAAATTCAGGATTTTATCTACCGTTGGCATGAGTTAACTTTTACCGATGCAGTAGATAAGGTGAGAAAACGGGAACGGCTACAAAGAGGAATTGAAGCTTCCAAGGCTATTGCAGAATTGGCGGGAAATCCTCTGCTGTTGACGATGATGGCAATTCTTAATCGTAATCAAGAGCTACCAAGAAAGAGAGCCGAGCTTTATGAGGAAGCATCGCGGGTACTGCTACATCGATGGGATGTGGAACGCGTTTTGATAGAAGATAAAAGGTTAGATCCCAAGACTATTGATTATAAAGATAAGCAAGCGATGCTGCGTCAGGTTGCTTATCTTATGCAAACTGGTGAGAAAGGTTTGGCAGGTAATTTGATTAATGAAAATGATTTAGTCAAAGTTCTGACTGATTATCTCAGAACTATAGAATTTGATAAACCCAGAGAAGCTGCGCGGGTGATGATTAATCAACTGCGGACTCGCAACTTTATGTTATGTTTCCGGGGTGCGGATTATTATGCTTTTGTGCATCGGACATTTTTAGAATATTTCTGTGCTTGGGAGTTTGTCTGGCAGTTTAAAGAAACGCAAACTCTGACTATTGAGGAACTTAAGAATGAAGTTTTTGGCAAACATTGGCAGGATGAAAGTTGGCATGAAGTCTTGCTGCTAATTGCGGGAATGATTGAGCCAATATTTGTTGGCGAGATTCTTGAGTATTTAATGGCGCAAGATGGTGAAGAGGAGAAGTTTGTCAATCTCTTTTTGGCGGCTAAATGTCTTGTAGAGGTGAGAAATCGTCACGCAATTGAGTTAGTTGACAATAAATTACGTGAAAAGATAAAAGGATTAACTAAATATGGCAATGTAATTAACATTTCGCAGCCAATAACTGAAATAGAAGATTTTGAAAAAGATATAGAACATAATAACTCAGTTCAGGAGATTCGCACCAAAGCAATTACAGCACTTGTAAGCACTTGGCAAGATTACCCTGACATCTTACCCTGGCTCAAAAAATGTGCGACATCTCATGAAGATAGAGATGTGCGATATGTAGCAGTGCAAGAGTTAGCTTTGAAATGGAGAGATGACCCCGACATTAAAGCTTTACTCAAAAAACTTGCTACCTCCGACAAAGATGATTATGTGCGATATGCAGCAGTACAAGAGTTAGCTTTGGGTTGGAAATATGATCTCGACATCAAAGCCTTACTCCAAGAAAGTACTACCGATAGTTGTGAGGAAGTACGAGAATTTACCTTGCTAGCCTTAGTACGTTCTTGGAAAGATGACCCCGATACTGTAGCTATCCTAAAACACCATGCGGTATCAGATTTTATACCAGTGCAACAAACAGTAATTTACGAATTAGCTAAAGGGTGGAAACATGATCCTACTATCTTACCCTTTCTTAAGGAAATCGCTAGAAATGATAAAGAAGGTCATCTGCGACAAGTCATCGTGGAACAAATAGCTAAAGGGTGGAAAGATAATCCTGAAGTATTACGCTGGCTTGCGGAATACACTAGGTTTGATCATATTTTTAATCATAATTCTAATGTGGCGCGTGAGGCATTAAGAGAGTTAGCCCGTTCTTTCAAAGATGACACGAATACAAAAGCTTTCTTAGAAAAACATGCAACCTCAAATGAAGATGATTCTGATTTACCAGCTGAAGCAGTGAGGGAATTAGCACGAGGTTGGAAGGATAACCCTGACACGTTAACTTTTCTCAAAGAACTCGCTACCAGAGATGGTAATTCGTGTGTGCAAAGTGTAGCAATGCGAGAGTTAACGTATGGCTGGAAAGAGAATCCTGACACGCTATCTTTCCTTAAACAACTTGCGACTTCTGATAAATATAGTATCCATGTACAACGTTCCGCAGTGCAAGAGTTAGCGCGTGCTTTCAATAATGAACCAGGGATGTTTGAATTTTTGCATGTTATCGCCATCACTCAAGCTTCTAAGAGTGAGAACCTCTTTGATAATCTCTCTCGAACACTGGTACTTGGAGTAATTATCAAGCAATTTCCTCAGCATCCCCAGACTTTACCACTGTTGCGCGATCGCGCACAAAATGACCCAGATGAGCAAGTGCGGGAATTTGCTCAGAAGAAGTTGGCACAATTAGAGAAGTAGAAGAGTTGCAAAAATATGAGTAACACAGAAGTTCGTCAGCAAATCAACCAATATTTAGATGTATTATCTTCAGAACGCTTACAACTGGTTGCTGATTTTTTAGCATATCTAGCAGATAAGGAGAGTGAAGATGCTACCCAAGAGTTACTTGATATCCCTGGATTTATTGAATCATTTGAAGAAGGTAAAAAAGATATTGCAGAAGGTCGGCTAAAAAACTGGAGAACAATTCGTAATTATGTTTCAGAAGAATGAAATATACAATCGTGATTCAATGGTCAGAAGAAGACCAATGTTATGTGGTTTCGCTACCTGAGTTTACGGATATGATGCAGCCTTGCACTCACGGAGAGACTTACGAAGACGCTC
>NZ_JAYGHE010000003.1:196610-197895 GCF_034931145.1 Nostoc sp. UHCC 0252
TTTTAAAAATGCTCAAGAAGTTTTAGAAATGCTGATTGAATCATCTTTGGCTGACGGTGAACCTCTACCAGAGCCTAAAACGCTAGGAAATTCTTTGGAAGTTGCATAAAATTTAGGAATTAAAAAGGTAGCTTATGAACACATCTATAAATACAGCCAAAGTCTACGATGAAATTATAGAATTTATTGCTGCTGGAACCACTCCTCAAAGTGTTATCGATTTCAAACTCTCGGATGCAGCCAAAGACCGTTTAGAGGATCTCGTTTACCGCGCAAAAACTGAAGGTCTTACAGGAAGTGGCCAGCGAGAGTTAGATCATTTTCTCACGCTAGAACATATTATGCTACTAGCAAAAGCTCGTCACTACATCAGCGCGGAGTAACTATTCAAAATGTCTCGTCCATATATTAATGCAGAATTGCAGCGTTTAGTTAGCGATCGCGCCGAGCATATATGTGAGTATTGTTTATATCCAGAAATAGACGGCTTAAGTGTAGGTTGGGTTGAGGAACGAAACCCAACATTTTCGGGTTTTGTTGGGTTTCACTCTGTTCAACCCAACCTACAAATTTTCTAAAACAGATAAATAAATAGGTTATGATGTGCGATCGCGCTTACCAATGGGAATTCTATACTTAGCAACTATTGCTACCTCACCATTAGAACTCCCAAGGTAAATATACAATGTCCTATCAAAATATCGCAGCCACCCTTTCGCCACAAGATATCCAAGAAATTAAAGCCGCGCTACAGACAGTCCAACAAAAGATGCCCTTTTTAGTCACTCTTAGCACTGAAGAACGGCGTAAGTTAGTAAAAATGGGCGATAAAAGTCTAGCTTTTGTGAACAATAGCGTCACTGCTGCTCAGTCTAACCGCGAAATTCTTCCAGCCACTTTTGACGTTGAAGAACTTGTTCGGGATTATCAATTAGCCACTGCACTTACTGAACTTTTAATCTCAGTGCAACAACTCGCCGAACAAGTAGATGATACTTTAATGGCAGTCGGTAGTGAAGCTATGACTAGCAGTTTAACAGTTTATGACTACGTAAAGACAGCATCGAAAAAGACTCCAGGCTTAAAAACCGTCGCTGAACAGTTGGGCGAACGTTTTAAAGCTATTAAAGGTAGACCGACTAAAGCTGTATCTGGTTCTTGAGTCTTTGATACTCATTAAAGAGTCTTTGATACTCATTAAAGAGTGTTTGAACTCCATTAAAGAGTGTTTGAACTCCATTAAAGAGTGTTTGAACTCCATTAATGAGTCTTTGAACTCCATTAA
>NZ_JAYGHE010000003.1:197989-204447 GCF_034931145.1 Nostoc sp. UHCC 0252
TTGACTCAGCAGCAATTATAGAGTTTCTCTGTTTGCAATACAGACCTAACCCCCAGCCCCTTCCCTACAAGGGAAGGGGAGTAAAATTCAAAGCCTCTCTCCTTTTAGGATAGAGGTCAAAGTGTATTGCATCAAAATGAGAACCGCTATATTTGGTTTTGTTGATTTCTAGCCAGTTGCAGAGCGGGAACTGAACTCTGTTGAGCGCTGTATCATTTATGTAGAGCTATTCTACAGCACTCATTTTGCAACTGGCGTAGCTGGGACTCTAGAAGCGGAAAGTTTTACCTTATCCCCCGTACAACTTCTTCACATCCCTTTGTGTTGATATCTCCATTAAAACTGCAACTCGAAGTCATGATATGCCAAATTGCCAAAACTGCTGAGGGCGGTATTTCATCCCCATATTCTTTTCCTGGAACAGCAAATCTTTGCCCAAGATTTGCCACTACACACGTTAACTAATACCAATTCTCTAAAGTAAGGCAACAGATGTAAGCAGGGATTGCCTTGCTGCATCTAAATTTCTCAATTGCGAATTGCGTTAGCGGAGCGGGGCGTTAGCCCATTGCGAATTGCGAATTGGTACAAGCTGTGATACCTGAAGTTACAGAGGTGTCACAGAAGGCTCTTGCACCCTATCGTTAACAGTTTTTGGTTCTACAAAAGCTTCTCTACCTGTAATCAATCTAGAACGACGATTACGAGTGATATAATTCCACGCCCACTGAAATACTACTAGTAATTTAGTGTCAAACTCGATTAAGAAGTAGATGTGAACTAATAGCCAAAATGCCCAAGCAATGAAACCTGTGAGTTTGATTAAGCTTAAATCTACAACAGCTAAATTTTGCCCAATCATCGCCAAACTACCCACATCGTTGTAATGAAATTGTGGCAAAGTCTTACCTTGAAGCCGTCGTCGAATTAGTTTACCTACATACTCTCCTTGTTGTTTAGCTACGGGTGCAACACCAGGTAAAGGTTTAGCATCTTGATGGGAGAAGTTGGCTAAATCTCCAATTACGAAAATGTTGTCATAACCTTCGATAGACAAGTCAGGTTCTACAATGACACGCCCAGAGAAATCGCGCTCTACACCTGTAGTTTCTGCTAAGACTTTCCCCATTGGGGAACCTTGAACACCTGCTGCCCACAATATAGTTTTTGAGGCAATTTCTGTAAATTCATTGTCTTGCTTGAAAGTAACAATATCACCTTCAATATTTGTCACTCTGGTGTGAGTGTGGAGTTCTACACCCAACGTTTGCAAAGATACTGCTGCTGATGCCGATAATTCTGGAACCATGTGTGGGAGGATGCGAGGGCCCCCTTGTAATAGTAAAATTTTCGTTTCTGAAGTGTCGATGCTGCGGAAATCTTCTTTGAGAGTTTTGTATGCTAATTCTGCGATCGCACCTGCTAATTCTACACCAGTCGGGCCACCCCCCACAATCACAAAACTCAGCCAAGCACGGCGTTTTTCGGGATCTGTTTCTTTTTCTGCTGCTTCAAATGCGCCAAATATCCGGCGACGCATTTCTATCGCATCTTCCACAGTTTTCAAGCCGGGAGCAACTTTTTCCCAGTGATCTTTACCAAAATAGGAATGGTTAGCACCTGTGGCAACAATTAAAGTATCATAAGGTACTACTTCATCACCCAAAATAACTTGTTGCGCTTTTGGATCAATTTCATTTACTTCTCCCAACAACACCTTTGTATTCTTGCTTTTCTTAAATACAGATCGCAATGGTGCGGAAATATCAGAAGGTGATAGCGTACCTGTGGCAACTTGATATAAAAGCGGCTGAAATAGGTGAAAGTTACGTTTATCAATGAGAGTAACATTTACATTCGCTGCATTCAGACCCTTTGCTGCATATAGTCCACCAAAACCACCACCAATGATAACAACCTGATGTGGTGCATTCTTATTAATTCCAACTGCCATAAGAAATATGCCCTTGTGTTAAGAAGCTGTAACTATTCTTAACAAAGATGTAACAGCATTATGATAGAGGTTGCTGTTTATTTAGAACAATTGAAAAAATACTAAAAGTAGCCAAAGTTAGTTATTAGCCCACAGTTTCAGATTGTCCTCAGAAAAGATTTGTCCCACTTCGCCAATTAGGTAGGTACATTTGTCTATTCTTTGAAGAAGAATTCAGAAGTCAGAATTCAGGAGTCAGAATGAATCAGTGGCGGGTCTGAATCCCCCACTGATAGCGTAGCTTTAGCGAGTCCGCGAGCGTCTTAAAGACCACTAAATCTTTGATTTAGTGGGGGTCTTAAACCCCTGGATTCATCCGCCACTTGCACAGAATTCATTCTGAATTCTGACTCCTGACTCCTGAATTCTATTCGATAATTTGCTGCACAAAGAAAAACCCTGTTGTTTTACTCGAGTAATTCAGTAATCAAATCAGATTCCTATATTTGCGCTTATTGAAATGCTTTCCTTCAACACATCTATATAATAAGATATTCTCTGTGAGCGATAACTATATTTTGAAACGTATACATATATACAGACAGTAAATCCTAAAAGAAAATAAAGAAACCTGTCATTCGCCTATCCAAATAATAAGATACTAATAGTAATAGGAGATACAGAATATTGATTTGTAGCCTCATCTAAATCACCTTTGAGTGCATCTGAGTACAGCTTAATATATTGCAAAATATCTTGATGAAATGTTTGCAAAAGCTTACAGGTAAAGTTTCTTGTAGCGAGAACAGAAATTCTTTAACCCTGCCCCAAAAATACTAGTACCCCTATCATTAAATACTAGCGCCCCTAACCCAAGAGAAATTTTAAGTTTATCTTGAGTGGGGGTTTTGGCGTTTGAGTACAACCTTAATCAATCCAATAAATCCAATCAGCATCGGATTTTCTATCGAGTTGGATGTCACCTGATATAAGCATAAAAATAGCAGATGAATCTTTTACCAGATAGACATTACCGATGCAACAGTCTTTAGACAGTATTAGCGATCCTCCCAGTACCAAAACGCAGGATTCTGCACATAAATCCATGCTGAAAAATTTACTCTCTGGCGTTTTTTTTGAGCCATTATTGAGTGATTTTCGCATTATCTTTGAGCGCGATCCCGCAGCACGTAATTGGCTAGAGGTAGTATTTTGCTATCCCGGATTGCACGCACTCTGTTTGCATCGTCTTGCTCACTGGTTACATGGTCGAGGAGTTGGTTTTATCCCCCGTTTCATTTCCCATTTGGGGAGATTTTTGACAGGGATTGAAATTCACCCAGGTGCAGAGATTGGCCAGGGCGTGTTTATCGACCACGGAATGGGTGTTGTCATTGGCGAAACTGCGATCGTCGGCGACTACACACTGATTTACCAGGGCGTTACCCTTGGCGGAACTGGTAAAGAAACTGGTAAGCGTCATCCCACAGTGGGCAAAAATGCAGTGATTGGGGCGGGTGCGAAAGTTTTGGGTAATCTGCAAATTGGCGATCGCGTCCGTATTGGCGCAGGTTCCATTGTCTTGCGGAATATCCCCAGCGATTGCACAGTTGTAGGAATTCCCGGTCGAATTATTTCCCGAAATCAAAACGCCAGCCTTTCTCCTTTAGAACATGGAAAGCTACCCGATATGGAAGCAACCGTGATTCGTTCTTTGCTCTCGCGCGTTGAGCAACTTGAAAAACAACTGCAAACTTTAGGCGTTAAGAGTCATTAGTCACTTGCAAATGACAACTGACAAAGGACAAAGGACAAAGGACAAATGACAAATCATGTTTTGCAGATTCCTCTGAGCGATCGCTGGCGAATCTATTACCGACTGCAAGAGTTAAAAATAAATAGCTGCTGTCTCCCCGATGGTTCTTTACGAGTCCAAGTGAACAATTTGCTAGAAGCGATTCTAATTCGCAGTACAGTTATGCAATTTCTCGCTTCTCGTCAGGAATTATTAGAGTGGCTAGAGCGTTGCTGGTATTACAGCGATGGATCATGAATCTTCTAATTAATCTTGAATTCATGACGCAATCACTGAACTTTATCCTTTTTGTTCATGAATGCACAAAGCTCAAATAGCTTTAGACTTTGAAGCTACTGTATGCTTGCAGAATTTATTGCAGACTGAGATGGATTAGATGGGTTTGAGATTTTATTGCTTCTAGTAAATCTGAAATTCTCCTGACATTTAGCAACAATTAAAAAGGCAAAATCTCCAATGAAAATTGGAAATTATGATTTTTAATTATTTTCCCAAATTAGAAATTGAAAGTTCAATCATTTATGGCGACTCGGAACAGAGATATAAAACTCCTCACTTTTTTGCACAAAGAACTTGAACTTTCAAATGCCGATATTGCTGTAGCTCTGCGACACCGTGAATTAGAAAATGGGCCACTACCGATGCTCCTCTGGCAGTATGGTTTAGTTGATTTGGAGCAGCTAGGAAAGATTTTTGATTGGCTAGCAGAACATAGTTAGCTAATTTGTACCTTGTAGCTTTGAGTCCCATTACCTGCCTAAAGTACACACCAATGCACTAAAAGAAATGAGGTTACGAAGATGATTGCATCCTTAATTGCTGGATTCTGTGTATTACTTTGTTCAGGATTTGCTAATAGTTATATTAGCTCATTGCTACTCGAAGATATTTCAACTGACATCGGTAAAAACGATTTGTAAATTATACATTGATTTAGTTCCCTGTCATACAGATGTGATGCTGCTAATAAGTCAATAATTAAGGATCATGTATCCTACATTATGAATTGTGATATTTTTAGCATTTGCCATCGCTGGGGATTGTAGAGAGAAAGGATATTAAGAATACTTCCAAGAGAGGGATATTTGCAATGAATCAAATCATAATTAATGACACTACACTACGTGATGGCGAACAGGCGGCAGGTGTTGCTTTTACCCTAGAAGAAAAGGTTGCGATCGCTAAATTTCTCGATGCCATTGGTATTCCCGAATTAGAAGTCGGTATACCGGCAATGGGTGATGAAGAAACACGTGCGATCGCCGCAATTTCTGATTTAGGTTTACAAGCAAAACTCCTCGGCTGGAACCGCGCCGTCATCTCAGATATTAAGGCTTCTATTGCTTGCGGACTTAACCGGGTGCATATCGCTATTCCCGTCTCTGGTATTCAAATTGCCGCTAAATTCCACGGTCAATGGCGAGTAAGTTTGCAAAAACTCAAAGACTGCATCAGCTTCGCCGTCGATCAAGGTCTTTGGGTAGCAGTCGGCGGAGAAGATTCTTCTAGGGCTGATGAAAACTTCCTTTTAGATGTAGCGCTTTATGCCCAAGAATGGGGTGCATCCCGGTTCCGCTTCTGCGACACAGTAGGAGTTCTCGACCCTTTCACCACCTACACCAAGGTTAAACGGCTAGTTTCAGCTTTGATGATTCCCCTAGAAATCCACACCCACAACGATTTTGGTCTGGCAACAGCCAACGCTCTTGCGGGTATCAAAGCCGGAGCCTTATCAGTGAATACCACAGTCAACGGATTAGGTGAAAGGGCAGGAAACGCAGCTTTAGAAGAAGTTGTCATGGCAATTAAACGCATCTATGGCGTTGATTTAGGCATTGACACACCCGGTTTGCTGGAACTGTCTCAACTAGTTGCAGCCGCATCAGGAGCTAGCGTACCACCTTGGAAAGCGATCGTTGGCGAAAATACTTTTGCTCACGAATCTGGCATCCATGCTCACGGAGTACTACAAAACCCCATTACCTACGAACCATTTGCTCCCGAAGAGGTGGGTTGGGAACGGCGTTTAGTATTAGGCAAACATTCTGGACGGCATTTGGTTTCAAACTTGCTAGAACAGCATGGAATTTTCTTGAACCCCCAAGAAACCCAATCTGTTTTAGACGCAGTGCGCCATCAATCGGTACAGAAAAAACGCAGCCTGACGACAGAAGAACTTTTGAATTTGGTCAGAGAACAGAGGTACTCTCATGCAACGCGATGAATTAGAGCTAAACTTGCCACCCGCTTTTGAAATTGGTGAAAAAGTCAGAGTTCGGAAACTGCTGAAGAACGATGGTACTTTCCCAGGTAAAGAAGTCGGGCAAGTTTTAGTGAACAAAGGAGATATCGGCTACATAGCCAGTATAGGAACATATTTGCAGACTTCCTATATATATGCTGTGCATTTCTTGGAAACAGGATTCGTCGTCGGCTGTAAGAAAAAAGAACTAGAATCTGTTGAGGAATCTCATGAAAGTAATGCTACGCATGAATGATGCCGGTACTTTAGTAGTTTACGTTGCTAAAAAAGACCTAGAAGAAGAAGTAGTCAAACAAACCGATGGAAATGATGGCAAGATTCTCACCCTAGCAAATGGTTGGGAATTAGAATTTCGTGATTTGCCAGAAACAGCAAATTTACCTCAAACAGTAGAAGCTAAACGCCTCGCGTAAGGGTGCTGGGGATTGGGGGCTGGGGAAGAAGAA
>NZ_JAYGHE010000003.1:204670-222766 GCF_034931145.1 Nostoc sp. UHCC 0252
AATTCCCAATTCCCAATAACTTTTTATCAATCATGGGTGACAAACATTTGACGTTATCAGAATTGAACCTTGAGGGACAGTTACTAGGTTTTGTTGGTGGTGAATCAGGAAAATATAAATACTTGCAATTGGCAATTCCATCTGGAAATGTAGAAATTAAACTGTCTAAAGAGTTGCGCCGTTCTCTAAGTTCATCCTTAGTTCCTGGTCAGCAAGTTCGCATTTGTGGTTATAGTAAGATAGATTCGCGTACAAGTGAAATTAAAATTAAAGCCTATCAGGTGACACCAATTAATGGGTGTCCAAAGCAAGAATTACCACCTCCAATCAAAGCGAGGATTATGGTATGTCAAAAAGGCGGTTGCCTGAAACGTGGTGGTAAAGGATTATTATCAGAATTAGAAAAAACTTTGTGCGATCGCGGTTTGTTAGACAAAGTTACCATTGAACATACTAGTTGTCAAAAATGCTGTGGTAGCGCTCCCAACTGTGTTTTACACCTTGGTAAAAAGAAATACAAGAATATTCATCCTGATGCGATCGCATCTTTGCTAGAAAGTCACTTAGCTCAATAGTAATAGGCTTCTCTAGCTATTCTTAAAATAATACATAACTTTGTAGGGGTAAAAATTTTACCCCTATTTGTTGTAAGTATCTCTGTATAACACCTTGTCAAACTGCGATCGGCTAAGTTATAACTGCTGCAACGCTAGTTTGAAAAGTCTAATTTATTACTAGCCAGGCGACTAGAAGTCACGGCTACACAGACAAAACCTGCCTCCGCAGGTTAAAAACTGTTGATTTTTTCTTAGTCCACGGAGGTGGACTTTGTTTGTATAGCCGCGATTTCTAATCGCCCGGTATATTTGCTTTTTTGGAATTACCTTAAATACTTAAAAATAAATGTCTTTGTTTACCAATTTACTCAATCTGCATTTAGGGAACAAACCGCGTGAAGATTTTTTTACTGAGATTGTTGCTTATTTCCTGTCACTGAATAATGATATTTTACTTGATTGGTTAAAACATCACTCAATCATTAGTGATGATAATTATTCCAACATCAAGATTTCAACTCAACAAGAACACAAAGCACTTGAAAGCCATACAGAAGATAGCAGACTTGATATTGTAGTTGAACTGTCAACTGGTTTAACTACAGATGTAATATTTATTGAATCAAAAGTTGGCTCTCGTGATGATAGAAATGCGTTAGAAAAATATGCTGATATTTTGAGTAATTTACCAAATATCAGACATCGAATTTTGATTTACATAACCCGTGATTATGATCCAAAAGAAGAAATTAAAACTCCAGCATTTGATTTAGAGCCAAAGGTAAATTTTTATCAATTGAGGTGGCATCAATTTTATGCCCGCTTACAACAACACTCGACTGATATCTTAGCCCAAGAAATATTAATTTTCATGAGGAAAAATGGAATGTCTCACACTAATCAATTTTCATCGGTTGACTTATTGACAATGGTGAATTACAACAAAACTCTCAATCTCATGGAATCAACTCTCGGTGAAGAAGTACAACGCGAATTCAAGCTAGCTTTTGGAGGTGTTATCAACGGTGCAGCAAGTAGGACTCAATGGAAATGGTCTAGTAGATATATTATCTATACTAGGTTTTCAGGCAATAACTTCTGGTGTGGTCTTGGATACTTTAATTTAAATCCAGACAGTTCCACTGAGTATCCATATCTAGGTATATGTTTAGAAGTTTCTCCTGGTTTTGTAGAACGCCCAAAAATTATTGAATCCATGCAGAAAGTAATTAACGATAAGCCCAGTATATGGACTCCTGAGAACTTAACTATTTTGCCAGCATGGTCAGCTATTTTTTATCGAAAAAGCCTACAAGAATTTTTATCTGAAAAAGACCAGCTATCTGCTATTAAAGATTTTTTCTTGAAATCTATTGATGAACTCAAAAATATTCATCCAGATTTCAGCTTCCCTTGGAAAGGTGTAAGTATAGAAACAGTTACAGAACCTGATAAAGAAGAAGAACGAGATATTCTATCATCTTCTATCGGTGGAGTCTAATCAGCTACAGCTATATTAAGATAAAAATAACTCTGCATTCTCGTAGTTGTTATGAGCCTTACCACCGCTAAACGCTTTACTATAGCTGAATATCACCGTCTAGCTGAACTCGGCTTCTTTGAGGAGAATGAGCGAGTTGAGCTAATTAAGGGTGAAATAATCCAGATGGCAGCAAAAGGTACACCGCACTCTGTTTGTAAAACACGCCTAGAGAGAGAATTATATAAAATAGTGGGCGATCGCGCAACCTTGCGAGGACAACAACCAATTACTTTGTCTAACAACAGTGAGCCTGAACCCGATAGAGTAATTGCAAAAAATAGAGATGATGACTATCTAGCGAATCATCCCAGCCCATCTGATATTTTACTCTTAATTGAGATTGCCGATTCACCTTAAAATATGACCAACAAGAAAAACTACCTATTTATGCAGAAACAGGGATTTCTGATTATTGGATATTTAATTTAGTAGATAATTATCTGGAGTGCTATAGCGAACCTTATCAAGATTTGCGAGGTAAATTTGGTTATCGTCGCAAGTTCATTTATCTGCCAAATGAGTCAGTTAATCTGCCATGTTTCCCTGATTTTTTACTGGATTTATCTAAGATATTTTCTGGAATATAATTATAAAATTGCTGCAAAAGTAGATTGAGTAATTAGTATTAACTTGACAATCTATTCATCTCGATAAACATCTCTTCGATGCCCTACTCTGACAACTTTAACTATCAGTACATCATCTTGAATCTCGTACAAAATCCGATAATTGCCAACACGAATACGATATTTATTGCCAGTATTTTCTAGCTTGACAACGCCGCTAGGACGAGGGTTGTCAGCCAGTTCTAAAATTTTCTCGTTAATTTTATCTCGGATATCAGCAGATAATTTTTTTAATTGTTTCGCAGCCTTGTTAGAAAGTTCTATTTGATAAGTCACGATTCTAATTCTTGTTTGTACTGTTCCCAAGTAATCGTAGGTTCATTTTCAGCTTCTTCAAAGGCTTTAATATCCTCTTGATCCTCTGCTTTTCTAATATCTAACAGTTCTAGAATATCTTCTAAAGTATCTTCATAAGCTTGTTCTAGTCTTTGATTGATTGCTTTTAACAACTCTTGTCTTTTAGTTGTAGTTTCCATAATTAACCTCTGCAAATGCAAAATTTTTAATTATTTTCCGTATTGTAAAGTGTTCCAGGTTGCCGTACTAAGGTTTATTAAGCTAAATTATCTTTTAAAGATAAAACCAAGGCAAAATAAAATTTTCCGAAATAGGAATGGTAGATTTTAAGAACATTTTGTAGAAACATTTTTTCACTAACCGATAATATAATCTCTACTTTTGCATTAGTTACCTGGGCACACTCTATATTTGTCGTTTCTTCGACTTCAGGCAGTAAATGTGCAACACCAAATAGTTTTCCCAAAGGAGATGTTTTTAGAAAAGCTTGCCGTTGGGCGTGAGTCATCATCTCACTCGATCCTACTCTTATTTCATCACTGCTCATATAGCTTTGCCTCTCCCCATTGACTTTCGTGT
Source organism: Nostoc sp. UHCC 0252 (assembly GCF_034931145.1). Lineage (NCBI taxonomy): Bacteria > Bacillati > Cyanobacteriota > Cyanophyceae > Nostocales > Nostocaceae > Nostoc > Nostoc sp. UHCC 0252. The sequence continues at coordinate 208,273 of NZ_JAYGHE010000003.1, forward strand.
AGCTGACAGAATTTTGCTGCTGCTGTTCGTGAAAATCTGAAGCCATATAAATCTTCTCTAGGAGTGCTGCGTGCGAATCCAAGATATTCCATCTGCACTTTATCTCTATAGTATGACACAGATGTATCTATAGCTTCCAGAATAATTAGCGGCTCATCTGCTTGTGTTTGACAAAATTTCAGACCCACCTTGGTTGCATACCAGATTAACCATTTGCCGATTGGTTCAATTAACCGTTCAGCAACATCTCCTCGACTTGTAGGATGGGCTTCTATATGTTCTATTTCTAGAAAATAGGGATATCCAGGATAGGGATAAAGTCCATATTGCACTAATCCCCAAACTTTTCCCTCATAAACGAGTTTGACTATGTTTTGACAATCAAAACTAGTATTTTTCCAGAAGTTTAACCAGTTACAGAACCAATCGTTCGGCATATCGTTTTCTCTAGCTGGGGAAAGAAAAGCTATTTCCTCAACCGTCGATTGAATTCGGACTTTTACCTGATAGGAACCAATGGTAGTCAATTAAGTTTTACAACCTTTTAGTAATAATCTTGCATATCCAAAGATTCTAAAGCAACTACCAAATATTATAAGATAATGAGCATATCAGTTCCATGTTTTTCAAATCAATCCTTCCAGCGCGTGTTGCAAATCATTCGTCACATCAGCAACAGCTTGTCTAGCACCTAAACGATTTTCCTTATACGCTGGGTAACGCTCAGAAATAGATATGGGTTCACCCACAGTAATTTTGACTTTTTGCTTACCCAATTGTGGACGCTGTACACTTTTATCGCCTTTGATTTTGGCAATCATCTTCCATAAAATTAAAGTCGTCTCAGCAAACCTTTCTACCGTCGGGTTCTCACGAATATAATTACCAGAAACTGCCACAAAACTTTCTACTAACCGCATGTGCCACATCCGTGCATCCGCTTCTTCAGCAACGCGATCGCCTAAAGCTTTCTCTACAGCAGATATTCCTTTTACATCCTTAAAATCTTCTCTAAATATATAATTCCACCCTGCTTGTTCTACTCGTTGACATCGATCCCTTAAACTACCTTTTGACTGTAAATCAAAATACTGTTCTGATATTTGTAGTGCAGCATTTAACAAAGCTTGTAAACGAACTGCTAGCGCTTCATTTCTATCTTCGATTTCTCCCACTGCTGTTTTGGCATCTGGCAGCTTTAGATGATAAAAGCGCATGTAAAATTTTTCCATCAGCGAAAGTAGATGTTCTGCCAAGGTTAATAACCGGGGATAAAGCGACTCTATAGAAGCATGTTCTGATGCATTCACAGGTAAACCACTAGCCGCTTCCATTTCACTTAAAAGATTAGCGATCGCACCCCAAGGAGCATCAACGTAACTATATTTAATCCCAACTGGTACAATTAGAACCTGTTCGGGGCGTTCAGCTTTGTGCAAATCTTCAGCACACCAAAAGCCTAATTGGGCAATACCAGGTTCCAAGGGGCTGATATTCTCCGATAAACCATTAGTTGCACCCTCTGGCGCAGCCGCCATCGGAAATTTCCCATTGGCAAACAAGTCACGCGCCGAACGTAACCCTGTCCAGTCAGCCTTACCTCGCTGAATCGGAGTCCCCCCTAAACGAGAAGCAATCCAACCAACGTGGGAACCTGCCCAGAGAGGAATGCCGCGATCGTAGATAAAATGGGCGTGAATGGGATGTTGTAGTGTTGTATCTTGCGATCGCGCTATCTTTGGTACTAGTTGAGATAACAAGTAAGCCAAACAAAACGGATCGTCTGTTTTCGGATGGCGAAATGCCAGCATAAAACGGATCTTACCCTCCTGAAACTGGCGATAGAGATCCACCAGCACCTCTACGTTGTCTGCTTCAATTTGGGTAATAGGTGTTTGCCAGTTTATCCAACTGGGTAGCAACAGATGGACAAATCGGAGAAATAAGGGGTTAAATGCCGGGGGAATAAATTCTAAGGGTGGCTGTGCTTGATAAATTACATCTGCCAAAGTAGTTTTCTCCTAAAATTGCGATCAAAAAGCCGGAAGGCTATAAGTAAAAAATAAGTAAAAATGAAAAATAAATAACGCTGTGTACTTTGTACTTCATCCTTAATACTTCATACTTTAGTTGACATAGAAATTAGCGATCAAAGAAAGGCTATAAACGATGCGACTGTCACAAATGTTATTCGTTACACTCCGGGACGATCCAGCTGATGCTGAGATTCCTAGCCATAAATTATTACTCCGTGCAGGCTACATTCGTCGCATCGGTAGTGGTCTTTATGCTTATTTGCCGTTAATGTGGCGGGTATTGCAAAAAGTTTCCCAAATTGTGCGAGAAGAAATGAACGCTACAGGCGCACAAGAATGTCTCTTACCGCAATTACAACCTGCTGAATTATGGAAGGAATCGGGACGCTGGGACACTTACACCAAAGCTGAGGGGATCATGTTTTCCCTAATTGACCGCCGTGAGCAACAATTAGGATTAGGCCCAACTCATGAAGAAGTAATCACAGCGATCGCTCGTGATATGATTCGCTCTTATCGCCAATTACCCCTACACCTCTACCAAATTCAAACTAAATTCCGCGATGAAATTCGTCCCCGCTTTGGTTTGATGCGCGGACGCGAGTTTATCATGAAGGACGGCTACTCGTTCCATACCGATGAAGCCAGCCTCAAAGAAACTTACCAGGATATGTATAAAGCCTACAGCAATATTCTGCGACGTTCTGGTTTAGCTTTTCGGGCAGTGGAAGCCGATTCTGGTGCAATTGGTGGTTCTGGTTCCACAGAATTTATGATTTTGGCAGAAGCTGGTGAAGATGAAGTTCTCTACACTGAGGATGGTAAATACGCCGCGAACGTAGAAAAGGCTGTTTCTTTACCAATTGACGCGGAAATCTCACGGTTTACAACTTACGAAAAACGGGATACACCTGGAACAGAGACGATTGAAAAGGTCTGTCAACTCCTCAACTGTTCTCCGACCCAATTGGTGAAAAATGTCCTTTATCAGACGGTTTATGATAATGGTATAACCGTGTTAGTTCTGGTGAACATTCGAGGCGATCAGGAAGTTAATGAAGTCAAGTTGCAAAATGAACTGACTAAATTAGCTTCGGAATATGGCGCTAAAACTATTATTAGTTTGAATGTACCAAATGTAGAAGCCCAGCAAACATGGACAGCCAAATCTCTACCTTTAGGCTACATTGCGCCAGATATCGCAGATGAGTATATTGCTGCTAATAAACAGATCCATCCCAAGTTTTTGCGCTTGGTGGAGCAAACAGCCGTTGATTTAAAAAACTTTGTTACAGGTGCGAATGAAGCTGGTTATCACGTAGTTGGTGCTAATTGGGGTGAGCAATTTAAGTTACCAGAGCGAGTAGTAGATATTCGCAAGTCAAGACGAGGCGATCGCGCCATCCATAACCCAGAACAAACCTTACAAAGCGCCCGTGGAATCGAAGCCGGTCATATTTTCCAATTAGGCACTAAATATTCCCAAGCGATGGGAGCAACTTATACAAATGAACAGGGTGAAGAAAAGCCGCTATTTATGGGTTGTTTTGGTGTAGGCGTGTCGCGGTTAGCCCAAGCTGCTGTAGAGCAATCTTATGATAAAGATGGGATTATTTGGCCAGTTGCGATCGCACCTTATCACGCGATCGTCACAATTCCTAACATTAAGGATGCTCAACAAATAGAAGTCGCCCAAAAACTTTACACAGAACTCAATCAAGCCGGAATTGAAACCCTACTAGATGACCGCGACGAACGGGCGGGAGTGAAATTTAAAGATGCTGACTTGATTGGTATACCTTATAGAATTGTAACCGGACGCGCGATCGCTAATGGCAAAGTCGAAGTCGTAGAAAGAGCCACCCGCAAATCTCAAGAAATAGTCATTGATGAAGTTACCACTACACTCCAACAATGGATTACCGCCGCAATAGATAGAGGCTAAAGCTTATTAGGGAGTGGGGAATACAGATAAAAAAGTAGAAAATTCCCCATTCCCCATTCCCAATTCCCCAAATTTACATAATTTGGTAGGTGACGGATTAGAAATATAAATTCTAAAATTAAAACAGGGACTTGCAAAATTAAAAATAATCGCCTTTTGAGGCGTAAAGTCTCCTCCAGGTAGCGGGAAACTCTTCAGTTATAAGTATCGTCGTTAACCAGGCTGCTCCTCATATAACTACCATATCAGCCCTCAGTCAGGAAGGTTTTGAACATGAAAGACCAACAAGGATCTAATCGTATTTCTTCAGGCGCAATTGCAGCCGTTTCAGCAGTGGTTGTAGCGGTGGGTGGTGGTGTGGCTTGGTTTACTACACAATCCAGCAATCCTCCCACACCGTCAAATCCCTCTGGGCGCATCGCTGAACCAGCACAGCCATCAACTAGGCAGCCAGCTAATGAGCAAACCCCTAATGTTTATTGGCTCAGACCAACGGACAAAAGTGTTGCTTTAGTCCCCCAGCCTGTTAGAGTCGCTTCTATACGCCCTAACCAGCCATTAGAAGCAGCTTTCCAAAGTTTGTTAGCAGGCCCGCCAGCCGAAGCGACAGGTTCCACAACTATCCCCAAAGGAACCAAACTTTTGGGGCTAAAATCAGAAAATGACGAAGTTCACGTTAATTTATCTGAAGATTTTACCAGTGGTGGTGGCAGCACATCAATGATCGGCCGTGTGGGACAAGTTGTTTATACTGCGACAAGTTTAAATCCCAAAGCCAAGGTGTACATTGATGTAAACGGCAAACCGTTGGATGTTTTAGGTGGTGAAGGTGTAGAGTTACAACAGCCACTAACTCGTGAAAGCTTTGAGAAAAATTATCCACTTTAGTCATTGGTCATGAGTCATTAGTCATTAGTCATTAGCAAAGGACAAATGACAAATGACAAAAGACCTAACGTTTAGTATTTAACACACGAAAATTACGGGCTTGTTCTTCCAACCTTGTGGCAAGGCGATCGCAAACCCGATTACACAAATCAAAAATCATTTCATCTTCCACCCGGTAATAGGCGCAAGTTCCTTCACTGCGGCGGCTAAGGATACCTGCTTGCCACATTACCTTCAGGTGTTTTGACACATTTGCCTGAGAAGTCTGTGTTGCCTCTACCAATTCTTGCACGCATTTTTCTTCATCCCGTAATAAGTGGAGCAGCCGCAAGCGCATCGGCTCACTTAACAGACTGAAGTATTCAGCTACTTGTTGCACCACTTCTGGCGGTAAAGGCAACGTTTGTTTCATCAGGATTAACCCGCAAGGACTGAAGTTTTAACAATGACTCATTTTAGATGACTCATTTGATATATAGATTAATACTTAATCGGGGTTAATTCGCATCAAAGGTTGACCATATTCTACAGCGTCACCATTTTGGAGAAGAATTTCCATCACCTGACCAGAGACTTCGGCTTCGATTTCATTCATTAGCTTCATGGCCTCAATGATACAGACTGTTTGGCCCTTGCGGACGCGATCGCCAACTTCCACAAATGCCGCTTCCCCAGGTGCAGGAGCGCGATAAAACGTTCCCACCATTGGGGAAGGCACTTCCACTAATCTCTGATCGATGATTGAGGGAGGATTAACTGACAACTGCAATTGTGTGCTAGTACCAGTATTCTCAAACACGCGAGATGTGGACACCTCCGTTACCTGACTCGCGTTCACCTGGTTTCCGCCAGATGAACCCGATGTCGAGCCAGAACCTACCACACCGCCGAAGGTCGGTTGACTTCCCGACAACATCTGATTGCTGACGCTCACAGCCTTACGGACTGTTAGTTCAAAGTCATCGCTTTTAAGCGTGACTTCTGCAATATCTGTTTGGGCGATAGTTGCCAGTAGTTGGCGGATTTCATTAAAGTCCAATGGCACAGTTTTTATTACCTCGACCTATCCGTAAATTAGCATCTTAAGTGTGGCAGGGATTTAATCCAGATGTCGGGATTTGAATCGGGACTTGCATCTTTGTAGAGATGAAAGTTATTCCCTGCTGATATACTTATCTTCTTGGGTATCAACTTTGATGCGTTCTCCTTGGGAAATAAACAAAGGAACCATCACAATTGCACCAGTTTCCAAAGTTGCGGGTTTTGAGCCACCTGTGGCAGTATCACCTTTTAAACCTGGATCTGTTTGTACAATTTCTAATACCACAGACTTAGGCAATTCTACTCCCAGCACTTGGTCGCCCCATTTAATAACTTCAGCTTCCATACCTTCCTTCAGGTATTTGACGCGATCGCCAATTTGTGCGCGGGTCAATCTGCCTTCTTCGTAGGTTTCCATATCCATAAAGACGAACTCATCGCCCTCTTTATAGGTATGCTGCATCGTGCTTTTTTCTAGAGTAGCTTGGGGCACAGTTTCCCCAGCTCGGAACGTTTTTTCCATTACGCTCCCGCTCTGGACATTTTTTAACTTAGTTCGGACAAAGGCAGAACCTTTGCCTGGCTTGACGTGTAGGAATTCAAGCACTCGCCATACAGACCCATCCAATACAATTGAAACACCGGGTCGAAAGTCGTTACTGGAGATCATGAAACTTTCAAATTTTGGAAGACAATCGGCATTTATTGTACCCTTCTGGGGTCGTCATTGGGCATTTGTCATTTGTCATTTGTCATTTGTCCTCTGCCCTTAACGTGGGAAGATTATTGATGGGTTACGTCCAGTCAACAATTTAATGCTGCATTTGAGTTATCCCATGTTTAACTTATTAAAATCCTGGCTGAAGAACAGCCTAATGACAATACTGCTGGTAACAATATTTTTAGGCATAACTACAGCTGGGTGGACTCCCTCTAGTAGCGCCGCACTGCCAGCTGGCAACGCAATCACCGACGGTAAGGCTTTGTTACGGTATGCACTCCCGATAGATAACAAATCTGTACGGCAACTACAAGCTAGTTTAGAGGACATTTCTGCCCAACTGCGGGCAAATCGGCGATGGGGTGCTATTTCCAAAGACATCAGCCAAGCATCCCGTATTCTCGATAAACCCTCCCAAATCTTAACAAGCGTTCCCGAAGAACGCCAACCCCAAGCCGAAGCTTGGATTACCGAGTTGAAATCTGGGGTGGGTAAATTAGAAGAATTGGCGAAGAGTAAAGATAAAGAACAAATTCTGCAAGAGAGGGGCAAACTTCTAAATCTTGTGACTCAGATAGAAGAGTCAATGGTGAAAGAATTTCCCTTTGAAGTCCCTACTGAGTACAGTAACCTGCCACAACTTAAAGGTCGTGCCACTGTAGAAATCAAAACCAATAAAGGCGATTTGACCCTGGTAGTAGATGGTTATAGTGCCCCTGTGACTGCTGGTAATTTTGTAGATTTGGTGCAGAGGGGTTTTTATAATGGCTTAGAATTTACCCGTTCTGAAGAATCTTATTTTCTGCAAACTGGAGATCCCGCAGGGAAAGACGTAGGTTACATTGATCCTAAAACGGGCAAATATCGCGCTATTCCTTTAGAAGTTCTAGTTGAGGGTGATAAAGCACCTACTTATGGTATTACTCTAGAACAAGCTGGACGTTACGTTGATATGCCAGTTCTGCCTTTCTCTGCTTTTGGTGCAGTAGTCATGGCTCGTCCTGAAAGTGAAGTAAATGGTGGTTCATCGCAATTTTTCTTCTTTCTGTTTGAACCAGAACTGACCCCTGCCGGACGCAACCTGTTAGATGGTCGCTATGCCGTTTTTGGCTATTTAACTGAAGGCAAGGAAGTTTTGGATAAACTGAAGGCGGGTGACAAAATTGAATCGGCAAAAGTCGTTAAAGGAATAGAAAATCTGGTTGAGCCGCAAGCAGCATAAGAAGAGAGTAGGGGGAGAATAATTCCTGTACAGACGCGATTAATCGCTTCTCCCCTGATTTAAATTACCGGCGGTGAATATCTGATCAACTGCAACGGCCAATTCTGGAAAAGTCCGTGATACTATTTGCTGAGTGGCTGTAAAAACTGTTTCTTCATAAAATCCATCTTCGAGTAGTAACACTGAAACCTTGGCTTCCAGTGGGTCTACAATCCAATATTCAGGAACCTCTAAGGCCGCATATTCAGAACGCTTATGACGATAATCCCGCTTAACCGATTCTGGACTTACCACCTCGACAATTAGTAACGGCGGCGACTGAAATACTGCTGAAGTATTTAACAATTCTCTGGCTTGCTCCACCGTCACCACACACAAATCAGTCAACCTAGATTTATTTCTCCCCGTTCTCACCCCACTTTCTCGAAAACACAGCCAAGGTGAGCTACAACGTTTAATTTCTGCTTTGAAAGCAGTATCCAAAAAATCGACAATTAGAAAATGTTCAATAGTTGGTGGGTTCATTAGCTCTAGCTTGCCATCCACCAATTCATAATGAAAACCGTTACCATCATCATAAATTAAGTACTCCTCAAACGTGATGCTGGTTACTGGTGTTGTTACCATCCCAACTGACTCCTAGACGATACCCTTATATTAAACAGTAAAGCAAATCATCAGTTTTCTTAGTAATTTTGCAGCACGGAAAACCGATTGTGAACAGTGATTTATCTCTCCTACAAGTACAAGATATTGGTGAACAAGGTCTTTTAGAAAGATTGCAACGCTTTTGTCCCCCAGAAATTATTGGAGATGATGCAGCAGTACTTGAGACTTCACCAGAGCAATCTTTGGTAGTGACTACAGATGTGCTGATTGATGGCGTACATTTTAGCAACCTCACCACTTCCCCAGAAGATGCTGGTTGGCGGGCTGCTGCTGCCAATTTATCAGATTTAGCAGCAATGGGTGCTTCCCCATTGGGAATTACCGTCGGGTTGGGACTCCCCGGTGAGGTTAAGGTGAGTTGGGTGGAGCGACTGTACCAGGGAATGACACAATGCCTACAAAAATACAATACCTCAATTGTCGGGGGGGATGTGGTGCGATCGCCTGTGACAACTTTGGCAATTACCGCTTTTGGCCAAGTTCACCCCAGTCAAATTATCCGCCGTTCTGCTGCTGTTGTGGGGGATGCGATCGTTGCTACAGGTATTCATGGAGCCTCCCACGCTGGCTTAGAACTGCTCTTACACCCCGAATTAGGACAAAACCTCAAAGATATAGAACGCACGGCTCTAATCCGCGCCCACCAGCGCCCACAGCCACGATTAGATGTCTTACCAATCCTCTGGAAAATTTTAGAATCTCAATCCCAAATCCAAGTTGCGCTGGAAGCGCACCAAAGGTGCGACCTAAAATCTAAAATTCCTGTAGCTGGTATGGATAGTAGCGATGGTTTGGCAGACGCAATTATTCAAATTTGTCGCGCCAGTGGCGTTGGCGCTGTCTTAGAACGCAGACAAATTTCCATGCCGACAGCTTTTGACCATTGGCTGACACAAGAGCAAGCGCTAGCTTATGCTCTATACGGTGGCGAAGACTTTGAATTAGTGCTTTGCTTGCCACAAAAGTCAGCATTAACCCTAGTACAACATCTTGGTCAAGGTGCTGCGATCGTAGGCAATATTACACCCGGCTCAACAGTACTATTACACGACGAACAAAAAAAATTCCCTGACCAAGTTCTAAGTCTCAGTCAGGGATTTCAACATTTTGGTCAATAGTGCTTTGTCATTTGTCCTTTTTCTAATGACCAATGACCAATGACCAATGACAAATTATTGCCACTTCTCAGCAACCAATTCTGCTAAATCCAAAACTCGTTGGCTGTAACCCCACTCGTTGTCATACCACGCCATAACTTTTACTAAGTCATTGCCCATAACCAAAGTCAAGCTAGCATCAACAATCGAAGAAGCATCGCTACCTTGATAATCGGAAGATACCAGTTCTAATTGGCTATAGTCCAAAATGCCTTTAAGTGGGCCCTCAGCAGCATCTTTGAGAGCTTGGTTAACTTCTTCAGTAATAGTACGCTTCTCAACCTGAACTACGAAATCTACCATTGAGACGTTCGGGGTTGGTACACGCAAGGCAACGCCATTAAGCTTGCCTTTCAAGTCTGGGATAACCAGCGCTACTGCTTTTGCTGCACCAGTAGAAGTGGGTACAATGTTTATCGCTGCGGCCCTCGCCCGTCGCAAATCCCGGTGGGAAGCGTCTAGCAAGCGCTGATCGCCTGTATAGCTGTGGGTGGTGGTCATCGTACCTTTGATGATGCCGAACTTATCGTTCAACACCTTGGCGATTGGTGCCAAGCAGTTGGTAGTACAGCTAGCGTTACTGATAATGTGGTGTTTGTTGTGGTCATAATCATGATGATTCACACCAACCACAAAAGTGCCATCCTCGTTTTTACCAGGAGCGGTGATCAGAACTTTCTTAGCTCCAGCATTCACATGCTTCAGCGCTCCTTCTTTGCTAGTAAACACCCCGGTTGCTTCGATAATTAGGTCAATTCCCCAATCTCTCCAGGGCAAGTTTTCTGGGTTGCGATCGGATACGCACTTAATGGTCTTACCGTTCACGATGATAGAGTTATCATCGGCACTAATCTCAGCACCTTTGATCTTACCTAGCATCGAGTCATACTTCAGCAGGTGAGCATTAGTTCTAGGGTCTGACGTGTCATTAATAGCGACAAGATCAATTCTGCTATTCTCTCTACCCACCCAGCAACGCGCAAAGTTACGTCCAATCCGCCCGAAACCGTTGATTGCAACTCTAATCACAGTGTCTTGCCCTCTGTATTTATGCTTATATGTTGATATCGTTGACCCCAATCATATCGCAAAGGGGGGGGGCACTTTTAACCATAAAGTGTTAGATCAATAAAAAAACACATAATTTATTCAGATTTGTAAGAGTAGAGATTGTTGTTAGTGATATATGATCTGACCGATTCCGGGACTAAATAACGAATTGACTGGCGTTCGCGGCACAATTTGCGAATTAGACTTGACGAAACTCCAACTAAAGGTATATTCAATAATTGCCAGTGAATGGTATATGACTGCTCCCTCAGTTGTTGCTCCACTTGCTTGCAGATTAATTTGCTTTGAGTTATAGTCTCACCACCTAGCAGTCGGGGTGCGATTAACCAATCACACATTTGTGCTAGTTCGTGTCCCCGATACCAACGGGGTAAGGTTTGGAAAGTATCCAAGCCGACAATCCAGTACCAGTGAGTATTTGGATAAGAAGCAGATAAGTCAATTAGGGTGTTAATGGCGTAGGAAGTCCCAGAGCGATTTGCCTCCACTAGTGAGACAGTAAACGCTGGGTTATCTTCTATGGCTAATTGCAGCATTTCCACACGATGCTCAAACAAGGCTGCTTCTTTGTGAGGCGGATTTAGGGATGGCACCCAAATTACCTTTTTAAGGGATACTTCTTGCATTGCTGTCTCGGCTATGAGCAGGTGTCCCCAGTGAATCGGATCAAATGTGCCACCAAAAATTGCGAGTTGTTGCATCCAGTTATGCCTGGGTTTTATGCAATTGAAAAATACTTTCATTGCCAATGTACTATTGTACTCAATTCGTGCCTATACTTGATGCAATTTAAAATCAGTTTCACTAAACAATGTATTATGTAGCCAATTCCAGTAAGGTAGCCAAAAATATGTATTTGACATTACAAGAATTTCTTTCCCGATGTAGCCAAAATTTTCAGAATAATCTTAACAACAGTTCAGAAATAGTAAAAACCTCCAACCAAGGTAAAATCATTCTGAACCAGGAAAATCAGACCAGAAACATCATCTGGGCATTAAACATAAACACTATATAGGAGTAGTTACGGTAAAAATCAAATTCCTGTTATGATACGCGTGTCTTTTGTGATTATGGTGTGGTGTGGTGTAAAAGGAGCAAGAAATGACTAATTCTGTAGATTTTAGTGGTAGACCATTTCATTTTATTGGTATCGGTGGCATAGGTATGTCTGCTCTGGCATACGTTCTCGCCAAGCGTCAATTTCCAGTATCGGGTTCGGATCTTCGTCCTAACCACATTACGCACAAATTGGAATCTATCGGCGCTCATATTTTTGGTAAACAAGAGGCAAGTAATCTCGAATTCTTTCGCCCTCAAGTATTAAATTCACAAGAACAATTACCTACTGATACTAAGTCAAAACTGCCTCAAGTCATTTGTTCAACAGCAATTAACACTAATAATTTAGAATACAAAGCAGCACTAGAATTAGGTTGTCCAGTTTTACATCGTTCAGATGTACTAGCCGCCTTAATTGCCGATTACCACAGTATCGCAGTAGCAGGAACACACGGCAAAACTACAACTAGTAGCATGATTGGCTATATGCTTCTAGAAGCAGGTCTAGACCCAACGATTCTAGTAGGTGGCGAAGTCAATGCTTGGGAAGGGAATGCTCGATTGGGACAAAGCCAATATTTGGTAGCCGAAGCAGATGAATCTGATGGTTCCTTGGTAAAACACGCTCCAGAGATTGGCATTATCACCAATATTGAACTCGATCATCCTGACCATTACGATACATTAGAAGAAGTCATTGACACCTTCCAGACATTTGCCAAGGGTTGTAAAACTTTAATAGGTAGTATTGACTGTGCAACAGTGCGCGATCGCTTGCAACCCACAATCAGCTATAGCTTACACTCAGATACCAACGCTGACTATTCCGTTACTAATATTGATTACCGTGCTGATGGCACCACGGCTTTGGTTTGGGAAAGAGGCAAAGCTTTAGGCGTGTTGAAGTTGCGGCTGCTCAGTCGGCACAATCTCAGCAATGCTCTGGCAGCAGTTGCTGTTGGTCGTGTCTTGGGCTTAGAATTTGGAGAAATTGCTAAAGGTATCGCCACCTTTGAAGGAGCAAGACGACGCTTTGAACTCCGGGGTGAAGTTGATGGTATTACCTTCATTGATGACTATGCTCATCATCCTAGCGAGATTCGCGTTACTCTCGCCGCAGCCCGTTTACAGGCAAGACCAGGGCAAAGAGTAGTTGCTATCTTCCAACCCCATCGCTATAGCCGGACACTGACCTTTTTAGAAGAATTTGCCGAGTCCTTTACCCATGCTGATTTGGTTGTGCTGACTGATATTTACAGTGCAGGCGAACCCAATTTAGGGCAAATTACTGGTGAAGATTTAGCGGCGGAAATTGCTAAACAGCATTCTCCTGTAGTTTATCAACCAACTTTACCCTCAGTATATGAGTACTTGCTAAAAACATTACGCCCAGGAGACTTGGCGCTGTTTTTAGGTGCTGGAAACTTGAATCAGGTGATTCCTGAAATAATTACCGCACTTTGCGAACCTGCTAAAGCCACATCTTAAGTGGAGGCTTTGCAAAGTTTCATTTCTGAGCAAAGCGCCCGTCTAGTAATGGTTCCATCTATGAACTCTGTTACCGTATTCTTACGGTAAATTAATCTAAAAATTTTACCCATACAAAGTAAAAATGACCATTTCCCAGGCAGTTGGAAACGTCTGCACAGTTTCTGCTTTGAATACAAAGAAACATCAAACAACTAATTCGGTGGATAGTGAAGTAATTTATTTACCAAATACTGATTGTGCGATCAAGCCCCAGGCTTGCTTGTCAGCCTTTACTTCCTATAGGGTTGGAGGAGCAGCTGATTTGTATGTTGCACCCCGAAACTTAGAAGCACTGCAAGCCAGTCTTAAATACGCAAAAGAACGTAATTTAAAGGTGACAACACTGGGAGCCGGTTCTAACCTCCTAGTAAGTGACGGGGGTATATCAGGCTTAGTCATTGCGACTCGTCATCTCCGCTTCAGTAACTTTGACCCCCAGACCGGTCAATTAACCGTTGCTGCTGGAGAATCAATTCCTAGTTTGGCATGGGCGGCAGCAGAATTAGGATGGCAAGGGTTGGAATGGGCTGTTGGTATCCCTGGAACAGCCGGAGGTGCGGTGGTGATGAATGCGGGGGCACATAATAGCTGTATCGCAGATATGTTAGTTAGTGCCGAGGTACTTTCACCCGACGGGACGCTGGAGACTCTTACCCCAGAACAGTTAGGTTATAGCTACCGAACTTCATTATTGCAAGGTGGCGATCGCATAGTCACCCAAGCCACCTTACAACTTGCGCCAGGTGCAGACCCAGCAAAAGTTGTGGCAATCACCAAAGAACACAAAAAGCATCGCTTAAGCACCCAACCGTACAACTTCCCCAGTTGTGGAAGTGTGTTCCGCAATCCCAAACCTTACAGTGCTGGTTGGTTGATTGAACAAACTGGTCTGAAAGGCTACCAAATTGGGGGAGCGCAAGTAGCACTACTTCATGCTAATTTTATTGTTAATCGGGGTGGGGCAAAAGCTAGTGATATCTTCTGTCTCATTCGCCACATTCAACATCAGGTACAAGAACGCTGGTCTATTAATTTAGAGCCAGAAGTTAAAATGCTCGGAGAGTTTCAAGGTGCTTGTGGATAAAGAATGGGGAATGAGGCAGGGAGAAGGGGGCAGGGGGCAGGGGAGAAGAACTATTGCCCAATTCCCAA
>NZ_JAYGHE010000003.1:222840-229353 GCF_034931145.1 Nostoc sp. UHCC 0252
CCCAATTCCCAATTCTAGGATGCATTAATTATTGGTAAAAAAAGAGGCAAATTACTTACCGCATCTATAATTGAATTTGATTTGTTATTCAACGCACAAGCGTACAAATAATTATGACAGGTAAAGGACAAGGATTCGGCTTTGGCTTAGGAAAAATGAAGGAACTGGCCGAAGCTTTTAAGAAAGCGCAGCAAGTTCAAGAAGGCGCAAAGCGACTCCAAGAAGAATTGGAGCAAATGGAGATTCTAGGAGAATCTGGCGGTGGTCTGGTGAAGGTGATTGTCAGTGGGAACCAAGAACCCAAGCGGGTAGAAATTTCTCCAGATGCTTTAGCAGAAGGTGCAGAAGTACTTTCCGATCTTGTGACAGTAGCAATGAAAGAAGCCTACAACAAGTCCACAGCAACAATGCGGGAACGGATGGAAGAATTGACCAGTGGGTTGGAGTTACCTGGGTTTTAGTCATTGGTCATTAGTCATTGGTCATTGGTCATTGATCAAAGGACAAATGACTATTGACAAAGGACAAAAAATATCTATGCCTTACAAGCTGCTATTTGTCTGCTTAGGTAATATCTGCCGATCGCCATCGGCAGAAAACATAATGAATCATCTAATTGAGCAGGCTGGCTTGAGCGATGCCATCATCTGTGATTCTGCTGGTACATCTAGTTATCACGTTGGAAGCGCACCTGACAGACGCATGAGTGCGGCGGCGGCTACAAAGTTGGGAATTAAACTGCGTGGTCAAGCACGCCAGTTTCAAAAGTCAGACTTTCAAGACTTTGATTTAATTTTGGCGATGGATCAAGAAAATTATGAGAATATCCTTGCTCTCGATCGCACCAAGCAATATAAGCATAAAGTGCGTTTGATGTGCGAGTTTTGCTCTCGACATACCTTGAAGGAAGTTCCAGATCCTTATTATGGTGGTCAAGACGGATTTAATCAGGTTATTGATTTACTGATTGATGCTTGTGAAGGTCTGCTTACAAAGGTTATGAGTGAGGAGAGACACGATTAATCGCGTCTGTACAGGAGTTTTAATTTCTCACTCCTAACTCCTCACTACTTTTTTATTCGACTAAACCATGCTTCATGGCAAAACGCACTAATTCTGCTCGGTTGCTGGTTGAGGTTTTTCTCAATAAACTGCTAACGTACTTTTCTACTGTACGAGGACTCAGATGTAGCTGATGGCCCATTTCAGCATTAGACAAACCATGAGTCAATAACTCTAAGACTTCTTGTTCTCTATGAGTTAGGGATGAGTGCAGGTGTGATTTCTGAATTTGAGTGGACAGAGAATTATGGGCATCCCCTGCTTTTGTCGGGGTGGAAATGCCCAAATTCTCTTTATGAGAAAAGCGATACTCAGATTGAATAATTTGCGATCGCTCCAAAAGATTACGGATTGCTGCTGCTAATTCTTCCAGTTCAAAGGGTTTGGGTAAGTATAAATCGCACCCTGACTGGTAGCCCAGAATTCTTTCCTGGGTCTTAGTTCGGGCTGTTAATAAAATTACAGGCAATAATCGAAACATTGGTTGTTGACGTACCCGACGCACCAATTCGTAGCCATTCATCTGTGGCATGATGATATCAGTGACAATCAAATCAGGATGATAGTTATCCACCATAGCCAAAGCCTCTTGACCGTCATTAGCCGTGATCACTGAGTAGCCAGACAGTTCAAGATAGTCGCTAACAGACAGACGAGTGCCCAAATCATCATCCACTACAAGGATCGTCAAGGGCATGGACAATACACCCCTAGCATTTTTTTACTCAAAAATTTGCTTCTACGCGCTTAATAACAGAACACTGGTAAGAATAGTGTTCTTATGTTTCATACTATGACAGGATTACCAGCTAATAACTGACTTTAGGGTTGATTTATAAAGGAAAACTTAAATCTTTCAGAAAGCTAACGGAGTGTAACTTAGCTTTGACATCCTCTGCTTGGGAGGCATAGAGAGCTTTTTAATTTGTAACAACTCATTAATAAGACAAAGTAAATTCTTCCTATAGTATAAATTAATATTAAGTTAATCAATAATTAACCAAAACACAAATAAGTATAAATACTTATTGTCTTTGTTTTTTGTAATGAATCCTAGTCAATCACTAATGATGATTAGCATCATACCAATTATTTGTAAGACTACACAAAATCAGGCTTGGTCAAACTTGGGGCTTTATATCTTAACTCAGATGTAATCTGTATCAGGTAACTTAAAATTGACAGAAGACTCTTAATTGTGAAATTAAAAAAGCTAAATTAGTGATATACAGTCCAGCATTTATAGCGGTTCTAAGACACACCCCATAATTCACAAGGCAATCCAAATAATTTTTTAGGTACATTTAAAGCAGACAAAATTATCAATGAGCGACAAGAACGACAGTTACAAAGTTATTGCTGACAACCGTCAAGCCCGCTATTTATATGAAATTCTGGAAACTTACGAAGCCGGAATTGAGTTGACAGGAACCGAGGTGAAGTCAATTCGTGCGGGTAAAGTCAATCTCCAAGATGGCTATGCTTTACTTCGTAATGGCGAAGCATGGTTGATCAATATTCATATCTCACCTTACAACGCTAGTGGACAATATTTTAATCACGAACCACGGCGTACACGCAAGCTTTTATTGCATCGCCAAGAACTCCGTAAGCTAATTGGCAAAGTTGAACAGCAGGGTTTAACTTTAATCCCTTTGAAAATGTATCTCAAACGCGGCTGGGTAAAAATAAGTATAGCCCTTGGCAAAGGTAAAAAGCTCCACGATAAGCGAGAAGACTTGAAACGACGGCAAGATCAGCGCGATATTCAACGGGCAATGAAAAGTTATTAAAGTTCTTATTGTGTCACACCAAGAAAAATTCCTGTAGCAGCTGCTGCATAAGTGCTACTGTACATAAACACCACATTGTACAGATATTATTGATAACGTGAGATATTCTGACAATTCTCAAGGTCTCTGTGGTTTTTTGAGGAAGAATAAAACCGCAGAAGCGCTGAGGGTACTGTAACTAATATGAAGGGTGTAGAAAAACTTAGACTCTTTTTTGATACTATTTAAGACCGGACTCTTGAAATATTGATTGACGTATGAGCAAAGGTACCCTGTTTGATAAAGTTTGGGACTTACACACCGTTGGTACACTTCCCTCAGGACTGACGCAACTATTTATCGGGCTTCACTTAGTTCATGAAGTCACCAGTCCCCAGGCTTTTGCTATGTTACGCGAGAGGGGTCTAAAAGTACTGTTTCCAGAGCGTACCGTTGCTACAGTCGATCATATTGTGCCGACAGAAAATCAGGCACGTCCCTTTGCTGATGGTTTGGCAGAGGAAATGATTCAAGCGCTTGAGCAAAATTGCCGAGAAAATAACATTACCTTTTATAATATTGGTTCTGGTAGTCAGGGTATCGTTCACGTTATTGCTCCAGAACTTGGACTGACTCAACCAGGAATGACGATCGCTTGTGGAGATAGCCACACTTCGAGTCATGGGGCATTTGGTGCGATCGCATTTGGTATCGGTACTAGTCAAGTGCGGGATGTTCTCGCTGCTCAAACCCTCGCCCTCTCCAAACTGAAAGTCAAAAAAATTGAAGTTAACGGCAGTCTCAACCCAGGAGTTTATGCCAAAGATGTCATCCTGCATATCATTCGCACACTCGGCGTAAAAGGCGGCGTGGGCTATGGTTATGAATTTGCAGGTACAACATTTGAGCAAATGAACATGGAAGAGAGGATGACTGTCTGCAATATGGCGATCGAAGGCGGTGCTAGATGCGGCTATATTAATCCCGATCAAGTCACCTACGATTACCTCAAAGGTAGAGATTTTGCTCCTAAAGATGCAGATTGGGATAAAGCAGTAGCTTGGTGGGATTCCATCAAGAGCGATGCTGATGCCCAATATGATGATGTAGTCGTATTTAATGCTGCGGAAATATCTCCTACTGTCACCTGGGGGATTACTCCCGGCCAAGGTATCGGTGTCAATCAGTCAGTGCCTCAGCCGGAAGAACTACTAGAAGAAGACCGATTTATTGCCGAAGAAGCTTACCGCTACATGGATTTGTATCCTGGTCAACCCATCAAAGGTACCAAAATAGATGTCTGCTTTATTGGTAGTTGCACCAACGGCAGAATTAGTGATTTACGGGAAGCTGCAAAAATCGCCAAAGGTCGCCACGTTGCAGAAGGAATCAAAGCTTTCGTTGTTCCCGGTTCTGAAAGGGTGAAGGAAGAGGCAGAAGCTGAAGGATTGGATAAAATCTTCCAAGAAGCCGGATTTGAATGGCGTGAACCCGGATGTTCTATGTGCTTGGCAATGAACCCCGATAAGTTACAAGGAAGACAAATCAGTGCGTCCTCCTCTAACCGCAACTTTAAAGGAAGACAAGGTTCCTCTTCCGGTCGGACATTGTTAATGAGTCCGGCAATGGTCGCCACTGCCGCCATTAAAGGCGAAGTTTCTGATGTGCGCGAGTTGCTGTAACCCCACTTCCTAGCATAGAGAAATCTCTTAAACTTTTCTTTCTTTCTTTGTGTCCTTTGCGTTCTTTGCGGTTCGTTTTCTATATAAAACTATGGTGAGTGAAGTTAAAACAGTTTCAGGGCGCGGTATACCTTTAGTAGGCAATGATATAGATACCGATCGCATCATTCCCGCGCGATATTTGAAAGCCGTTACCTTTGATGGGTTAGGCGAAGGCGTATTTATTGATGACCGGACAGCGCTTAAAGGTGAACATCCCTTTGACCAACCCCAATATCAAGGGGCAAATATTTTAATAGTCAATAGAAATTTTGGCTGTGGTTCATCACGGGAGCATGCACCCCAAGCGATCGCAAAATGGGGAATCCAAGCTTTAATCGGTGAAAGCTTCGCAGAAATCTTTTTCGGTAACTGTGTGGCAATGGGCATACCTTGTCTGACAGCCGATGCTGTGACTGTTAAACAACTGCAAGATTTAGTTGCTGCCAATCCTCAAGCAGATGTAACAGTGAATCTGGAAACCTTGCAAGTGCAAATTGCTGATTACACAGCCTCAGTTGCGATCGGTGAAGGTACTAGAAGCACATTCATTTCTGGGACTTGGGACGCTTGTGGCCAGTTAGTAGCAAATGCTGACCAAGTTCGGGCAACAGCTGCAAAATTACCTTATGTGGGTTGGGGCAGTTTAGCAGCGAGTTAATACTTTCTCATTCCCTGGTTGTCAGCCAGGGAATACTGATTTTTTATCAGCTGCTGCCTTTGCGGAAAGTAGCTAGGCGTTAATATTGATTGAGGTAGAGGCGACAATAGCCTAATGTACTGGAAACTGGAAAAGCCGAGAGCGATCGCACAACCCAAGAAATAGACAAAAGACGTAATGAGAACTTGCAAACAGCGATCGCAATCCTAGTTTTTGGCTTAGGTGCAGCACAAATAGGTGTCAGCACAGCACCCTATATAATTTGCGAATGTACAACAAATGGTGTCCATTAAATCCCACATTCCGCACCCTAACTGTCACACACCAACAAAAAGCTGACAGAGTAGTACATAGAAACTAAGTTCGATTCAAAAGTTAAGATAATTAATGCTACTTATTATCATTAAGTATCTTAATTGGGCGAAAAGAGGAAGTTTTGTGACGAAGACAAAACAAAGGGAAAACTTCATAATTAAAAAATAATTGATAACAAAAAGATCAATGAGAGAATTGCAACAGAGGTTGTGGAGAATACTGTTGTAATGTTGAATAACGAAGAAATTGAAATTCAAAATATAGACCATTAGGACTTACGCATTGACAGAAGAACAAAATAGTGAATTGATGAATATAGGTCGTCTATTTTGCAGGTATCGGATAATCAGAGAAATTACTAAACCCTCCACAGCACAATGTAATCTAGACCTCTACACCTTATTTTTGCTGTCAGAGCCGAAGTTTGCGGGATGCAGTAGGTTAGCAGAGATATTGGGCGATGTTTCACATGATAGCGTGAATCGCTTTTTATTAAGAGAGAGGTATGAACCGAAAGATTTATTCAAAATAATAGAGAAAATCATCGATTTGGTAGGAGGGATACTAAGTATAGACGATACAGTAGTAGAAAAGATTTACTGTTACCCTAAAAATGCGGAATTAATCAGTTATTTTTGGTCAGGGAAAGCCCATAAAACTATCATTGGCTTAAATTTAATCACTTTATATTACAGTGATATCAATGGGAATTCGGTACCAATTAATTACAGAATATATGACAAAAAGGAGGGAAAAACCAAAAACGATTATTTTCGAGAAATGGTGAGTGAAATAATAAATTGGGGAGTCAAGCCAAGAATTGTAACAGGAGATAGTTGGTATTCAGGAGTAGAAAATCTAAAATTTCTAAAAAACCAGAAGCTGGGTTTTCTCTTCGGAATTGAAAAAAACAGAACTGTCTCAAATGAGCCGCATAAGTATTGCCAGGTAAGCACTCTAATTATTCCCGAATCAGGATTAA